>NZ_JBVAYG010000005.1:0-208593 GCF_055413365.1 Pseudaeromonas sp. HNCC25DJ182
TGAAACTTGTTGGGTGTTTAATTTTTAATCTAGATCCATGGTGTTTCGTCTCGCTTTTATTGTCTCGATTATGCCCGCTCGTTTGAGGATGGTAGACTGCGGGTTCATTCTTATTGCCGAGGCCTGGCTGCATGTTAACGCTTGAGCAGCAAGCGGTTCATTTACAACGAGTATCCCGCACATTTGCACTGACAATCCCAGTGCTCCCTATGCCGTTGGCCGATTGGGTCGGTAATGCTTATTTGTTGTGCCGCATTGTCGATACGATCGAGGATGATCCTGCGTTATCTTGTTCCATTAAGCAGCAGCACATGGATTGGTTTCTAACGTCACTACAAGGCGGCAGCATTAGCGTTGAAGCCTGGAGTCGCCAGCTCGCGGAATGCTTGAGTATTGAAACCCCAGCGGGTGAGCTGGCGTTGATCGCGGATATTCCTGCGGTACTGGCTCGCTTATTTTCCTTCCCTACCGCTGTTCAGCAGATACTGATACAAGGGGTTTCTATTATGAGTCGCGGCATGTCGGCTCAACAGCAGCAGTCCAGCATCTCGGATGGCAATGCGCTAGACCATTATTGTTATCATGTCGCTGGGGTCGTTGGCGAATTGCTCACGGAACTATTCAGCGTCTATGCCCCAGTCATCGGACAGCAAAAGGCGCACCTGCTTCCCTTGGCCGTTTCGTTCGGTGAAGGTTTGCAACTGACCAATATTCTCAAAGACATCCAGGAGGATGCGGCCAGGGGGGTTCGCTGGTTGCCTAGCCCGCCTCTAGCTGCAGCTGAATGTTCTGCTCATTATGATCGGCAGCAGATTGCCGACTATATCGCCTTGGCGCACGGACATTTGCAGGATGCGCTGGCGTTTACGTTGAAGCTACCCAAGCAGGAGCCGGGTATCCGTCAGTTTTGTTTGTGGGCTGTTGGTATGGCAATTTTAACCCTGCAACGCGTGTCCGCCCATTCGTTATCTAGCAAGGTAGCTCCAGTCAAGATTTCACGGCGGCAGGTCAAGGGGGTTATTGTGAGCTGTCGGTTTGCAGGATGGAACAATGCCTTATTACGCGCTTATTTTCACTGGCTGGGCCGTGGATTGCCCCTCATGCATCGGGATGTTAACGAGCTTCATCAGCGTGTTTCGGCTTGGCAGTGAGGTTATCTTTGCTGCGAGGGAGGTTCGATGGTTAGCGAGCGACTCAATTATCGAGTCAAGCGGGAGCTGATTGGTTTCCTATACGCCAGTGGCTCATATGCCCTTCCTGCGCAAGCCGTTGTGATGTCGTTCATTGCCTGGCTCGTACACTCCTATGCTCCCGTTGCATTATGGTGGAGTTGGTTGCTGGGAAGCTCGGCAACCCTGCTATGGCGGACTCTCCATTTGTACTGGCGACGCTACCATAGGTCGGCCTCACGATTACGGCTGGAGTATGAGTATTTCATCGGCTCCACCTGTAGTGCGATTATGTGGGCCATGGGATTACTGTTTTTTATGAGCTATTCGCCAGAAATCCAGAGAATGTTACTGGTTCTGCTCTCTTGTCTGTATATGGCGGCCTGTTCGGTGCTGTTACTGAATAGTGTGCGTTGCTTCTATGGGGCAATTATTCCTGTGAGTGCCGCTTTGTGTCTGGAATTGCTCGCCCGTGAAGGTGCCATCAACCAGATAATTATTCTGGTGGTGTTATTCAGCCTTTTGTTTTCTGAGCTTACCCGTCGACAACTGCTGCGCTGGCAGATTGCTGGTCTCTATAATCGATTTTTGAGCGCTGATATGGCGAAACAGCTTCGTAAGCGAACGGAGTCGTTACGTGCTGCTTCCCAGCAGGATGGGTTGACTGCTATCGCTAACAGGGGCAAGTTTGACGAGCAGTTAGAGCTGCAATGGCGGCGTTGTAGTCGAGCGGCGGCTCCACTGGCACTGATCTTGTTGGATGTTGATTATTTTAAACAATTTAATGATCGGTATGGGCATCAGGCCGGTGATGATTGCCTGAGGCAACTAGCCCTGGTGTTACGGAATGTCTTGCGTCGAGACGATGATTTGGCGGCCCGGTATGGTGGTGAAGAGTTTGTACTACTACTGCCGTTTACTGATGTGATGGGGGCCAAAACTGTGGCCGAAGCGGTGAGTCAGCAGCTTCAAGATTTGGCCATCCCTCATCAGCAATCAATGGTCGCGGAACGGGTAACCTGTAGCCTTGGCTGCGCTTGCCTTATCCCGCAACCGGATATCGCAAGCAGTGAGTTGATAGAAATGGCGGATGTCGCTCTGTATCGAGCCAAGAAGAATGGCCGGAATCGCATTGAAATCGCGGATTGATGAGTAGGAGAAGTTGAGCATGCAGTGTCATCGTATTGAAGAGTTGCTGGAATTATTACAAACCGCCTGGTTGGCAGATCAAGATCTGAGTCTGGTGCAATTTGTCGGCAAGATCGCCGCAGAGGCAGGATTTGTCGGCCCTTTGAGCGAGCTAAGTGATGATATGTTGATTTATCAGCTCAAAATGCGAGACAAGGGCCAACAAGAGATGATCCCCGGCCTGGCTAAGGATTGTGTTCCCGATTTTAAGGAAGCGCTGCTGCGTGCTCGAGGCATCACCAAATAGCACAGGCTTTCAGACGTAAGCTCTAGACCTGGCGTTTCTCCACGGCCTTGATGTGGAGAAACCCATTCCCTCGCTATTTTGCCTACTGACGAGGGATCCTTACTCTTTGTTCGACACTGCAATCTGGCGGTGTTCTTCGAACCGTTTCCCCTTATGATGACAACATATTCCGTGTCGACCGACGGTGTTCTCGCTCCATAAGACATCTAACTTAGGCGCTGGCTGGATTCTGAATAAGGAGCTCCATGATGAGCGCGTTTCATTTTGCCAACCTGACTCCCGACTTGATCCTGGATGCCTTGGCGTCCGTTGGCCTATCTCTGGAGTCAGGACTTACTCCATTAAATAGCTATGAAAACCGGGTCTATCAGTTTTTGTGTGAAGATCGGCGACGTTATGTGGTCAAGTTTTATCGTCCTGAACGCTGGAGCGCACAGCAGATCCTCGAGGAGCATCGTCTGACTCATTACTTGAGTGATAATGAGGTCAACGTGGTACCGCCTTTGGAACTGGGTGGGTCAACCTTACATGAGCATGCCGGTTATTTGTTTGCGGTTTGGCCCAGTGTCGGCGGTAGACACCTCGAGCCTGATAATCTGGATCAACTGGAGATGGTGGGGCATCAGTTGGGATTGTGGCACAGCTTGAGTCCGGCCATGCCGTTGTTGGCGCGCGGCACATACAGCCATGAGCGTTTTGTAGCCGAACCGTTGGCGCAGTTATTCCAACATTCTCCTTGGCCCCAGAAGCTGAATCGTGAATTTACCGAGTTGCTAACGACGTTGTCCGCTGCTTTGTTGCCGCCGTTGACGCTGACTTGTCCTCATATTCCGCTGCACGGGGATTGCCATATTGGCAATATTTTGTGGCGTGATGGTCCCATGTTGGTGGATCTGGATGATTGCCTGATGGGACCGGCGGTGCAGGATCTCTGGATGTTACTATCCGGGGACGAGGCGGAGCAGCGGATGCAGCTGGATGCTTTGCTGAGTGGGTACGAAGAGTTTTGTGCCTTTGATCTCGGCCAGTTGCGGCTCATCGAACCATTGCGTACGGCGCGGATGATTCATCATCTGGCATGGCTCAATCGTCGTTGGCCTGATCCAGCTTTTCCCAGGGCCTTTCCCTGGTTTGCAGAAGAGGAGTTCTGGTTGAATCAACGTCAGCAGCTTGGGCAGCAGTTGGTGCGGCTCAAAGCGCCACCCCTATCATTGACGCCGTTCCATTGAGTGAATAGTCTGTGCTGCGGATAGAGGGTCATGCTGACCCTGAACAACATCAACGACAGGAAATTTCATGAAAAAGATCATTATGCTGTTGGCGGGTCTGATGATGACCTCTCTGGTTCAGGCTGCACCTCTGTTCAAGGAAGGGGTGCATTACGATGTGGTTAAGCAGACTGCCACCACCAAGCCGGAGGTGCTGGAGTTTTTCTCCTACTTCTGTCCGCATTGCTATTCCTTTGAACCGATTGTGGCTGAAGTTAAGAAGGGCCTGCCGCAAGGTGTGGAATTCAAACGCAATCCGGTTGCCTTCCTCGGTCGCGAGATGGGTCCCGAATTACAACGAGCTTACGCCGTTGCCACTTTGCTGGACGTTGAAGCCAAGTTCAGCCCGGTAGCCTTCAAACAGATCCAGGTCGACCGTAAGCCACCGCAAACCCGTGCCGATATCAAGGCGCTGTTTGAAAGTATCGGGGTTGCGGGTAATGAGTATGATGGGGCAGTAGATAGCTTTGCGGTCACCGGTCTGGTGTCACAATACGATCGTAACACTGCCGAGATGCAAATCCGCGGTGTGCCGGCCACTGTGGTCAATGGCCGTTACCTGCTCAAAACCGAGTCAGTAAAAAGTGCCGATGAATACAAGGCGCTGGTGCAATTTTTGCTGAACAAGAAAGACTGAGTTCTGATGTCTGGGAGAGGGAGCTGAGGCTCCCTTTTTCATTGCTGGAAAAGTGGCTGCTCGATGCAGGAGGAGGGGGGATGAAACTGTTGGTGAGTGCCTGTCTGCTGGGTGAGCCTGTTCGTTATGATGGTCAGGCGCAAGCGGTGGAGCAGGCTCAACTGACGATCTGGAAGCAGCAGGGATTGATTCTCGGCTGTTGTCCCGAAGTCGCGGGTGGTCTGCCGGTTCCGCGCCCTGCGGCCGAGCGGCAGGTGGACGGCTCCATCCGCACCGCAGGCGGTACGGATGTGACTGCAGCTTTTATCCGAGGGGCTGAAGCGACGCTGGCACTCTGTGTCCAGCATGATGTGCGTTGTGCGTTGCTCAAAGAGCGCAGCCCATCATGCGGGAGCCGGCATATCTATAATGGTCGTTTCGATGGCACTCTGGTGGATGGAGAGGGACTGACGACAGAGCTGCTCCGCCAGCACGGGATCCGTGTTTTTTCGGAGCAGCAACTGCCTGAATTTATTGCTTATACAGAGGCTCTGCTGAAGTTTTAACTGCCGTTTGGGGTTGCGGCGTCTGTTCTTTTAGTTGCGCGAGTCGCCGATCTTTTTCCTGCCAGAGCTGATTTAACCACAGCTGAAAGTCGCGTTTGAAGGGCTTGTCGTTCACGTAGTCGCCGCGTAGCTCTGGCGTGATGGCGATTTCCTCGATGTGTACCTGAATGCGTTTCATGCGGCCGCATAGCAAATCGCGGAATGGGTGTTCGCGATTGTCCGGATAATCCAGGGTTACATTGATGATCTTCTCGAATTGTTCCCCCAGCCCGGCAAGAGCCAGGGACAGTCCAGCGGCCTTGGGTGGCATCAGATACCGAAAGGGAGAGCGATTGGCGCGGGCCTTGGCGGCAGTAAAACGCGTACCTTCCACAAAGTTAATCACTGTTGTCGGCTCGTGGACAAATTTGGCGCAGGCTGCCCGGGTACTGGCAACATCTTTACCGCGAAGCTCTGGATGCTTGAGCAGATATTCACGGCTGTACCGGCGCATGAAGGGCATATCCAGGCCCCAACAGGCAAGACCTACAAAGGGGACGTACAGCAGTTCATACTTGAGAAAGAATTTAGGTACCGGCAGCCGGGTGCGAAATAGGTCGCCGATGATGACAATATCGGTCCAGCTCAGATGGTTACTGATGATCAAATGCCAGCCTTCGGCATTCAGCTGGCTATGATCTTCAATGTGCCAGTCGATTCGGTTTGCCAATCGCAGTATTAAGGCATTGCCTAGCAACCAGCTCCGCATGAAGCGGTTCGCCTGACGCCCCATGCATCGACTAATGATGGGAATGGGGATGAGCAGCTTGAGCAGCGAGAAGAACACGATCAAGACGGAATTAATTGCCGTGTTCAGTATGGTCAGGGTCAGGCTGATAGCAGCCACTACAAATCCGGGAAGAAATGCCAACATAACTTTTGATCTTCAAGCCAAACGCCGGGGCAGAGCGCACTTCTTGGCCGATGGCGCCCAGATGCAGCTACGCCGGAACCCGGCCAACGAGTGAATGTATAAGTCTTTGCCCTGCTCGGCCGTTTGTTGTCTGAAGTTGCTCTCCTGAAACGCTCAGGCAGAACGCGGCGGCATATAGCATGCTTTTTCCGATGATTTGTCCACTCCGACCACATAGATCCCTGGTGTTGAGACGACGGCGGCAGGCAGAGATCAGGAGGCACGTAAGCGCTTGAGCAAGCGATCCATGGCTCTATAACCCAATGCTTCGGCCAGATGATGACGCTGGATGGCAGTCTCCTGCGCCATGTCGGCCAATGTTCTGGCAACTCGCAGGATCTTGTGCCATGCCCGCAAAGACAGGCCGAGCTGATGGATCACCTCTTCGAGAAACTGAGCATCTCGACTGCTGAGTGCGCAATACTGCTCGAGCTCCCGACTATCGAGCAGGGCATTGAGCTTACCTGCCCGTTGTAGTTGCAATTGACGAGTGTGGACCACCCGTTGCCGTATCGACTCGCTGCTCTCACCGCGTTCGCTGGGGCCGCTTAGAGCCCCTTTGGGTAGCAGAGGGATCTCGACGGTCAGATCGAAGCGGTCGAGGAAGGGGCCGGATAATTTACCCAGATAACGCAAAACCTGCTGGGGGCTGGAGCGTTGCTGTGCATCATCGACATGGCCACAGGGGCTGGGATTCATGGCACCGATCAGCTGGAAACGTGCTGGATAGTCAACCTGTCGCGCGGCCCGACAGATGCTGATGGCGCCGGTTTCCAGCGGCTCGCGTAACGAGTCCAGGACACGGCGATCAAATTCCGGCAGCTCATCCAAAAACAGTACACCGTTATGGGCGAGGGATATTTCACCGGGCCTCGGTTGGCTGCCGCCACCCACCAGCGCTACCGCCGATGCGCTGTGGTGCGGGGAGCGAAATGGTCGGGTACGCCAATCCTGGCAACCTCGAGCCAGGCCACCGATGGAGTGAATGGCGGCGGTTTGCTGCGCCTCCTCATCGGCCAACGGCGGAAGGATGCCTGGTAGTCGACTGGCCAGCATGCTTTTTCCAGTCCCTGGCACCCACTACCAAGTCAGAGTGATGCATATCCACAACATCACTCAGTAGGTTGACACCTCACCTATACCTACTACGATTGTTGATAAGGATATTGTTCGGGGAATCATATGGCTTTCCAATTTGCCGAACATTTTCGTTCAAGTGCTCGCATTACTTACTTATATCAATTCAGAATAGGCAATATCACATTTGATGATTTATTGGGGTCGTGGGAGAATTATAAATATCACAGAGCGAATGACTTTTATCCTAAGTTTCCAGTGATAATACAGAGTAACGGTCTCCCATGGGATATAGCAAATACTTATCTTGTGATGCTTGCTGAGCAAAAGCATTCTTGGGAAATTGAATCTATAAATACTCGAGCAAAGGGGTTGCTGGCTTATTTGAGGTTTTTAGAGGATGCGGGATTAGATTTCTTACATCTACCTGAAAATAGCAGACTAAAAGCCCCGTATCGTTTTAGATCTAGATTAAATGAACTAATTCATGATGGTTTAAGTATTTCATACGCGTCTAATTGCATTAGATCGGTAGTCGACTTTTATGCAAAAATAGTAAAATGGGGTTTAATCCATGAGGAACTGCTAGCCAACGAACCGTACAAGAAAATTGAAGTTCTTATTAATTACATGAGCAGTCATGGTTTTGGTAGAATAAAAAAAGTAGAAACTGCTGATATTTCAATAAAAACGCCAAAATCTCAAACTCCAGTAGATCATATTAAAGATGGTGGTTTGCTTCGGCCTCTGAGTGTAGTTGAACAAGCAGCTCTAAAAAAACATATCGATGCGCCAAATGTAAACTCCGCATTAAGTTTAATGATTAAAATAGCCGTTTCGACGGGAGCTAGGTTGCAGACCATTTGTACGCTCCGTAATTATCACATTGATTATTTGTACTCTGAGTTGGAGAAGAATAATAACCTTGGTAGATTGGATATTGGCGTAGAACTTAGTACAGGTAAATTTAGAGACGTTGACACAAAAAATGGTTCTGCCCAGCGATTGCTATTTCATCCAAGGCTTGTCGAGGAACTCAAGATTTACTCGGAGAGTGAGGATCATGAAAATAGAATGCAAATATCGTATTATGGTAGCACTCGGAATAACTATTTGTTTTTGACTAGAGAAGGTAACCCATTCTATACGTCGAAGAAAGAAATTTTTGAGCGTCAAGCTAATGACTATTATCCGAGAGCCGAAGGGAATTCATTTGGAATAAAATCTGGCGGCGCCGTTGAAAAGATATTTAAAGATTTAGTTAATTCGATGCAGAAGCATAATTCTGAGGTTAAGTGTTTTAGATTTCATGACCTACGAGCGACGTTTGGCATGAATTTAGTAAGAAGCCTATCATCTTCCGGGTTGTCAGGGTTGAAACTTCTTATTGCTGTTAGAGACCGAATGGGCCATCGAAATATTGCAGTTACTCAAAGGTATCTCGATTTTGATGAGATCCTCAACGAAATGGAGGTCATTACTGCAGTTTATGAACACAGGCTTTTTGGTGGTGATTAAATGACTACGTCAGATTATATTTATCAAGACAGGCCTGTCACCATCATAAATGTACTTGACCATGATGTTGAAATAATAAAGCCAGAGAGTGTTGTGCTTAAAATGAAGACGGCCAGCAGAGCTGGTGATAGTTACATTGATATTGGATCGCTATGTTACAGAATGAGGCTTAAAAAGTTTCCAGGGAAGATAAATAGCAATAATCCATTACAAGATAGATTTGTAAAAGTTGTTTTAAGTTCAAAAGAGGAATGGAGAGTAACTATCATCATCGCTCTTATTGAACACATTAGAACACAAGTGATCACTAAGTCATTAGATACAATATTGAATATCATAAAAGTATTGTATCATTTTATTGAATTTTGCGAAAAATATACTGATTTTAATCGGCGATCACAAACATTCGAAGGTTTTGTTTCAATTTATAGAGACTATACAGATTATTTAAGTCATAGAAATAAACTTGCACCTAACAACCCAAATTATATGCTTAGAGCTTCGTCAGCATCATCGCAAAGGGTCGTGCGAAGATTTATTCAGAATTTTTTCAATAAAGCTGAAATAGATATTATTAGACACGTTCCATCTATAAAACGAGGGGCTGATAAAAACAGTATTGTGGCTGCTCCCTCGTTAGATAATAGGGATTTGTTTATCAGGTTCGCAGTTGAACTATTTTATGGGCTTGCTGACGGGATCATAAATCAAGACTATGCTCCGATTAAATTAACACTTCCCGTTAGGGGCGGAGTAGCAAGTTGCATTTATTCAGATCCAACTGCTAATAAATCAGTTATTTTAAATCAAGATCTAAGCTGGCCATCATTTTCCAGCAGCGATGAGATTATACATGAGCGTTGGACTAATGCCGATATCCATCAGCGCGATATAATCAGAAAATCGACAATTCAGGCTATGGTATATCGTTCATTCATAACGCCTTCGCATGCATTGCATAAAGCATACGTGCTCGCGCAAAGTGCCTTCATAGCTTGCTTTTATGCAGCCACTGGCATTAATCCTACTCCTTTGGTTAATCTTAAAATAACGTCTGATGTGCCAAAGACTCTTCGTGGAATGCGATTTAGTGGGCTGAAAGCAAGAGCTGGAAATATTATTATTTATCCTGAGTTCGGATCGGATTTTTTAAAGGTTTTTAATAGGTTTCGCGAGTTGCGTTCTTATGTTGTCCAATATTTTGGAGACAGGGATTTATGGTTTTTTCGGCCTATAGGTCATAGTGGCAACCTTTATGCGGACGCTACATTAATTCCATTGAAATCGTTTATTAACGAGCATGAGTTAGATGTTAAAATATTAAGTCCGACTCAGATTAGGAAGGGTGTCTCTATTGATTTTTTGAAATTATCAAATGGAGATCTATTCATCACATCCCAAAAGCTTGGAAATACAATAAACACCGTTGCATCAAATTATACGGCTAACGATCCTTTAGAGCAGAGTCGAGAGTTTTCTGAATTTTACCAAAAAATGTTCCTCTCAGCGCTTGCACGATCAAGGTCTCATGGAGGCTTGATAGGTGTTTTAAATGCAAATTCCAATGACTTAAATATACCAGCAGGACATTGTTCAAATTTCAAAAATGAAGCCCCACATCGAATTGATGCATTCACTGAAGTTGCACCGAAGCCAGATTGTTCCAGGCCTGAAACATGTCTGTTTTGTAAGTATTATTCTATAATTCCGGACAAGCAAGATATTGAAAAAATAATTGGCCTTAAAGAGTTGATTAATCTGGTTAAGATAAATTGTGGTACTGCTGATAAATATGTAAAAATTCTTGCGCCAGTATTTCACCGCATCAATGAAATATTAGAGATTCTTATCTGCACACATCCACAAACAGAATCGATTATCGCTGAGGTTCAGACTGAAGTTGAACTAGGTATATTGTGTCCATTCTGGAAGGAACATTATGACTTTTTGAATGAACTAGGGGCGCAAGTATGAGCAGTGTTATTCGCACATTCTTATTTGATTTGGGCTTTCCTGAAAACACGTGCCCTGATGGTATTGATCCTAATTTCCTCTCAATTGATGAATGCCATGTTATTAGTAGGGATAAAAATGGTGATGTTATCAGTAGGTTTCAAGATGTTAGATGGAACTTCTCATATTACGCAAGTCGCGAGGTCAAGATTAACTTCAAAAGAATATATGAAGCGGATGTAACAAATGGAAAAGTTATTTATCACGACCTGAAGTTGTGTTGTTTTTACCTTTTATATTTTCCAGCTTTCAAGGCCATCAGGGCCGTTGTTTGTGCATCGGAGGAGTTGTTTTTTTTCGCGGATAATGCAATTGAGAAAAACATATCATTCCGTCAATCCTTGAATGATATTTCCACTCTTAAGGAAATAGAGGCAAGCAATGCTTTGTCAAGTTCGGAAAAATATTTAAAGCTAGCGAAAATTCTATCCGCCTATAATAGACTTGGTCGATTGTCAGCACTATTTCCAATATTTGACTTCTCCCCAGACAAAGATGCGTATAGTTTTGCACTTAAATACTCGCGCCTGTTTAAAAGAGATAGAAAAATAAATCAAACCCCAGTAATACCAACTAGGTTGCTTTCGGAAGTAATAACTGAATGTTCACGTACTCTTTGTTCTGTTTTTTCCGAGACAGGACTTATGTCTGACAAACACAATATGTTATTACACGAGGTTATTAGTGAGTTATTGGATAAAACAATTAGAATATGTGACGATGCTACTGGAAAGGAAAATGAGAACGCTGTGTCATGCATTGATTTAATCCCTTCTGTCGTCATCCACTCTAGATATGAGACGTTGCATATCTTGAATGGCCAATCGAGATACTGGAATGCATTGAAACCATTTGGAATATCAAATTTCAATGAGCTGAGAGTGTTTTTTTCATATTTCTTTTCATGCGGAAGAACACTTGTGCAGATATTCACCGGAATGCGTTTCGAAGAGTCATCTAACGTTCCTTACAATGGGTTTGAGACTATATCTCTCGAGGGGGAGCGAGTTTTTTTTATTCGTTCATGGACAACGAAACTTGAGAGTGAATCTGCAAGATTCGCTCGCTGGTTCACCTCTGAACTATTTGTTGATTTCAATAGATCAATACAGGTGCTTGTTAGGTTATTTTATTCGAAATACAAGGGTATTAATATAGATACTGTTGATCAGTCAATGTACCCGCTATTCCCTGCTATTTCAGGCCGAACCCAAGTTAATCCATATTTTAATTATCCTTCATTTCGGAAGTTCAATACAAACTCTGGGTGGCGTCCACACAAATCCTTAACGTTGGATCCTGAACGTTTTTCTATAACTGAGACCGATATGGCCGAACTGAGACAGCAGGTAAGCTGGCGTGACTGGCAAGGTGAAGGTTTCTGTGTTGGCAAGTTGTTCCCTTTTACATCGCATCAGTTTCGTCGTTCTCTTGTTGTTTATGCAGCACGGAGTGGCCTCGTCTCGCTTCCATCATTACAAAGTAATCTCCAGCATCTTACCCAAACGATGACAGCTTATTATGCAACTGGCGCTTCATATGCAGATAACTTTATTTTAATCGGGGATTCTGACTCAAGCGCAATGAAATCTATTAAAAGTTTTGTCAATGATTTTAGAAATGAGGAGAGAGAGGTAGAAATTGATTATATTTGGAATGATTTGGTTAATTCCAACGACGTTCTTTTCGGTTCTTTCGGTTCATTTTTACAGAGGCGGAAATCTTCAGGCGACTTGCCTGTCATCTTCGAGAGTCGAGAAAGTATTGATAAGGCGGTACGAAAGGGTAAGTTGGCCTATACAAAGACACCTCTTGGAGGATGTTGTGCGGTGGCCCCATGTGAGAAATCAACCTTTACCTCAATAACTGCATGTGTTCTTTGTGAGAATGCTGTATTTAACACTCTTTCAGCATTAAAACTAGAAAAGACTCTGCATAACATGAAGGTTAAATTGTCAAAGTTTGACTCAAACAGTCCTTTCGCTCTTCAACTAAAAAAAGAAGTTAATGCAATTGAAAGTGTTCTTGCAAATCATATCAAATCTCTTGAGGAAAAGAACCGTGATAATTAATTCAAAAGCAGAGAAAAAATATTGGGATGCTCTGAAGCGAATCCAGGATAGAAATACTGAAATTGTTAATGTTCACGATGTTGGATTCAGAATTAGTAATCTCACCGTTGCTTTAGAAGCTGGCAAGAATAATCCCAAAGGTTATATTAGGCCACAGCGCTACCCTGAATTATGCGATGCAATAAAGGCTGCTGATCATGATAGGCAGTCGTCATTGTCAACATCAATCACTCGACATGTAAAATCTGACGAGGAAAAGAAAAAATCAATTAGTGCTAAATATAGATCTCTAAGAAGTAATTATGAATTACTTCTCGAAAAATATTTAAACGTTGTCAAAGAAAATTTTGAACTTAAAGCGCGCGGACGTGATCAGTTATCGAAGAAAGTTTAATAAATTAAGTGATAAAAAAAGAGTAAGATGGCCACTTGACGCGGGATATTTGTACAGATCTAGTAATCAACTGACACCGCGGGGATGAGGTTGTCAACTATTGCCACCTTAGAATAAACGGCTCGATGACTGCGATCATGTCCTGCCATGGCAGAATCTGATCCATACGGGAGGGGAAAATCTCTTCGCGGGTCTGACGGCGCTTACTTCTGAATTCACTGACGGCGAAGCTGAGTTGATGAGTCGTGATGAACCCATGTTTCATGGCTCCATATGACGAACATGATCTCATATCAGGAACTTGTTCGTACTTTCCCTAAGTAGCGGATGCCTCAGTCCTGCCAATGTGCTGAATTTAGTCCTTATCGCCCCCCATTTTGGCACACATTTTCACTGCGATGGCATGACTTGAGCCTGCCGCTGGACTTGTGTCGGCATCGTTCAACCCGTTACGGTCATTTGACAGTATCGATCATTATAAGGCCGATCCCTGAGCCGAAGCCGTCACTCTGCAACAACCGCCTACGGCCGCTTTGGATTTTTCTGCCGACGCAGTCCTGGGTTCCTTGTCGAATGCTGTTTGCTTCCCTAACCCCCATCCCTAGATAGAACGTGCTGGCAGTTGCCATAGGCTTCGAACGCGATGACGAGATGATCAAACAGGGCGCTCACGCGTGGCAGACGGCGCAGATTCTCGTGCGTCACGATCCAGGTCGGTAACAGGGGGAGCTCTATCTCGGGGAGGATACGTTCTAGTTCAGGATATCGCGCCGCTGCCGGGATCTGCACAACGGCAATGCCAAGGCCGGCACGTGCGAGCGCAAGTTGCGCTGGATGACTGTCCGTCCGCGTAATCCAGCGGATGCTGGCAGGCTCAGCCAGCCGCGCTGCTACAGCGAGATCACTCCGATTGCGGTCGGGGCCGATGAAGAGATGTCCGCCGAGATCGGCCTTGGAAGCGGGGTGACCATAGGCCTCAAGGTAGTCACGGTGAGCGAACAGACCGAGCGGAATCGAAGGCACTTTTTTCGCAACAAGGGCAGCTTGCTCAGGTGGATGCATACGCACCGCGACGTCGACTTGCTGGTCCAGCAGGTTGGCGCTGACGTCGCTTGATTCATACTCAACCGTGAGTTGCGGGTGCTTGTCGCGCAGGCTGCGAAGCATGGGGGGCAGCACTTCGAGCCCGACAAATTCTGAGACGCTCAGCCGGACCCTACCCGCTGCAGCCCCAGCATCGGCAGAGGCAGCGCGCAACATTGCTTCCGATGCATGCGCCATGGCCCGGGCGGGTTCAGCCATCGCTTCGGCTGTTGATGTGGGAATCAGACCATGCACCGACCGCGTGAACAGGGTGGTACCCAAGCTTGCTTCCAGTGCTTCGATGCGTGCGCGTACCGTTGGCTGCGACAGACCCAGACGCCGCGCTCCCGCCGACAGGCTGCCGGTTTCCATCACCGCCAGAAAGGCGCGCTGATCATCCCATGCGACGTTTTTGTTCATAAAATTTTTATAGTCTAATGAAGGTTTATTGGTAATTTATTCATTAGCAAATCCGCCCTAACCTGTCATCACATTCTGAAAGGAAAAGGAGATGACAAATGGTTCAGACATCAATCAAGACTTCAAACAAACGGACGGCGCTTGTACTGGGTGCCACTGGTGGCATTGGCCGAGCAATCGCGACCCGACTCATTCTGGATGGATGGCAGGTTCGTGCCTTGTGCCGCAATTCCGAGGCAGCAGTTGCCAGCTGGCGAACTGAGTGCCCACCTCCGCAATTTGTAATGGGCGACGCGATGAGCGAAGCCGATGTGGTGCGCGCTGCGACGACCGGGGGCGACGTGGCGGTCATCGTTCATGCGGTCAATCCCCCAGGCTATCGAAACTGGTCTTTACTCGTACTGCCGATGCTCGCCAATACACTGGCCGCAGCCCGGGCGGCAGGGGGCGCGCGAGTTGTTCTGCCGGGTACGGTTTATAACTACGATCCGGCGCTTACTCCTGTGATCGACGAGCACACGCCGCAGAATTCACGCACCCTAAAAGGCCAGATCCGCATAGCACTCGAACGGATGCTGGCAGAAGCGGCTCCCGAGGTGCCATCGCTGATCGTACGTGCAGGCGATTTCTTCGGGCCGGCAACACGAGCAAGTTGGTTCGCACAGGCCATGGTGCAGCAGGGGCAGCCCGTGCGGAAGTTCACCAGCATGGCCCCCGGCGTTGCGCACGCCTATGCCTATCTGCCTGATCTTGCCGCAGCCATTGCCGAGCTGCTGGCGATTCCCGAGCGATTGCACGCTCACGAGCGGCTTCAGTTCGCCGGGCATTGGGATGCAACCGGTTCGCAAATCAGGGAGGCAGTCAGCAAAGTTGTTGGCCTTGATCTGCCCGAGCGCGCATTCCCCTGGTGGGTGATGCGACTTGCAGCGCCCTTTGGAGGCTTTCCGAAGGAAGCACTGGAGATCGAGCCGGTCTGGAAGCATCCCGTGCGTCTCGACAATAGGCGTTTGGTGGACCTGCTCGGCGCTGAACCGCACACCCCGCTAGAGGCAGCCATCACGGCGACTTTGGTCGATATGGGCTGCCTGAATCCCTCACGGCAGGACGCTCGCCTTGCCCTTCGCTGAAACGTATCGAAAGGAGAACGATCATGACCTGGAAAACTTATCTTATTGCTCAGACGCTTGGCGTTGCTGCATTCAATGCTCTGTGCAATGCGACCTATACCGCCTATCTCTGGCGGGCGGCCCCTGTGCTACCGCTTGAGCTTATCGGTGGTGATCTCGCGATGACGCCGATCTGGATAGGCCTATTGTCGGTGCTGCTAGGCACCCATTTCATCCGAAAGGCACTCGCAGATGGCCAGATGATGAATGAGGCCGGACTTCACGCTCACTCTCTGGCGAAGCGCTTGCCGCGCCATCTGTTCGGCCGGGCGATTGTCGTGGCAACGCTTTGCACTGCGTTATTTGCCTTGCCGCTGACGATCATCCTCCCCGTGCTGGGTGATAGTGTTCAGCCTAATCATCGTTCCCCTAGTCGCCTATGCCACGATTGCGGATATGCCAGCCACCATCGTCGCACCAGCTCGAAATGACTGACAACAGCTTCCTCCTAACCTGTCCTTTTGGATGCGTCAGGAAAAGCAACCGCTCGAAGGAGTTTGCTAATCAATGACCGATTCAGTAATAAACTCTCATTTCGCGTCCACGAGAAACTCAAGCAAGTACGAATAACCCTACATTTTAAAATGTCTCTTTCACCGCCATCGTTGGTTCTGATAGCTTTCTACTTATGCTCGACCATCAGGGAGGAACACAATGAACGTTCAGGCGGAGATTCGTAGATGGCTACTAAAACAAAATGACTGGCTACAAGAGGCCGCCGACAGGCTTCTGAAAAATGGAGAGCTGAGTCCGGCGGATATCACAGCCTTGGTGGCCTACCTCAAGACTCCAGCAGGCCAAAAACCTACCAATCACCGCGTTTTCGCAGAGTTGAACAATAATCCAAAGGAAGGAGATGAGCTGCGGCTGGTTCAAATCGCCGAGGTTGTTGGGATCGAAAATCTAGCGCCCCGCATTCCACTTGAATTTGGCAGCTCGAACCTCACCGTGATCTACGGCCACAACGGTTCAGGCAAATCCAGCTATACCAGGCTGCTAAAAAAAGTGTCTGGCAAGCCAAGGGCCGTTGACCTAAAAACCAACGTGTTCAAGGCCCCTCCGATACACAGCAAATGCAGTATCACCTCTAAGTTCAACGGTGTAGAGCACTTGCATGAGTGGAGCGTGCAAGGCGACGCCATAGACACATTGCGAAGCATAGACATATTCGACAGTGACGAGGCCAGCCATTATCTGACAACTGAAAGCGCTGCGACATACATCCCTCCAGTCGTCAGTATCTTTGGGAAACTGGCTTCTGCTGCCGATATGGTTAGGAATACTCTGGAGTCAGAGCAAGACAAACTTATCAGCGCATTACCCGTTCTCCCACAGATTTACAGCACAACCCCATCCCAAATTCTATACCGCGGACTCGACAAGTTGCCTGCGGCTGAGCTTGAAACGGTCTTACGCTGGCCCATTGAAGACGAGCATCAGCTGTTAGCGCTAGTGGAGCGCCTCAAAACCGAAGATCCATCCGCGCAAGCACAACAGAAACGCCGCACCAAGGCTGAGTTACAAAAAATCATCAGTGCACTCCAGTATGCATCGACTGCTTTTGGGGGCGATAACATCCAGGCTTTGCGCCTTCTAAGACAGGAGGCGTTCACCAAACGACAAATTGCTTTAGAGGGCGCCAAAGTAAAGTTAGCCGTTCTTGAGGGGGTCGGTACCGCCACATGGCGTGCGATGTGGGAGGCTGCGCGGCTCTATTCCGCGACGCCATATCCGGAGGCTGTCTTTCCTGCAACAGTGGATGCACGGTGCGTGTTATGCCACCAAGAACTATCGGAAGATGCGCAGCAGCGCTTAAAGGACTTTGAATCCTTCGTGCAAGGCAAGCTTGAATCAGATGCCAAGTCCGCGGAAGAAATGTACAAAGAGGGTCTTGAACGACTGCCAGATATCCTCTTTGAACAAGATATTCAGACCCAGTGCCAAGCTGCCGGCGTGACAGATGAGGCTCGGTGGAATTACCTAAATGGATTTTGGCAACAAGCACTTTCAGCAAAAAACGCTCTGCTTGCTCATGAGGTCGGGCAGCCTGCAATCCCAGTTCACTCAGTCGAAGAAGGCATCGCCAAGTTGACAGTTTATAAAGATGATCTTGAGGCGAGCGCGGTCCAATACGATCAGGATGCCCTAGGTTTTGATAGACAGATGGCGACGAATACAAAGCTCGCGCTAGAAGCCAAGAAGTGGATTACAGAGCAAGCTGCGGCTATTCGTATAGAGTTAGATCGTTTACACAAGGTTAAAGACTATGAGCGATGGAAGGGGATGACTGGCACCAGGGCGATATCGATGAAATCAGCAGAAGTGACCCAGGCAGCCGTCACCGAGGCGTACGTTGAACGCTTCAATCGTGAGCTTCTCGCGCTCGGAGCAA
Organism: Pseudaeromonas sp. HNCC25DJ182; assembly: GCF_055413365.1. Classification (NCBI taxonomy): domain Bacteria; kingdom Pseudomonadati; phylum Pseudomonadota; class Gammaproteobacteria; order Aeromonadales; family Aeromonadaceae; genus Pseudaeromonas; species Pseudaeromonas sp. HNCC25DJ182. The sequence goes on from NZ_JBVAYG010000005.1 coordinate 18,142, forward strand.
CCCGCATACAAGTCGAGCTGGTTAAGACCAGAACTCGCAACGCCAATGTTCTGCATCGGCTCAAACTCAAAGGCGTTCAAGAGGGTAACGCCATGCCCGACAGTGTATTGAGTGATGGGGAGCGTCGCATCATTTCCCTTGCGGCATTTCTAGCCGATGTCTGTGAGAAGCCGGGAGCCGCTCCTTTCCTCTTTGATGACCCTATCTCCTCGCTCGACCATGACTTCGAGTGGTTTGTGGCATGTCGCCTCGTTGAGCTTGCTAAAACCAGGCAGGTGATTGTACTCACTCACCGTTTGTCCCTTTACGGAATATTGGAGGAGCTGGCCAAAAAAGAAGGCGATATATGGAAAGCCTCTCACTACCAACCTATGTGCATCGAGGCCTACGCTGGTGTAGCTGGCCACCCGGCTGACCAGGAAGTTTGGAACGCCAATACAAAAAAGGCCAACAACCTATTGATCACCAAGCTGGATGCTGCTCGTAAGGCAGGTGAGACTGGGGGGGCGCCAGCCTACCGGATGCTTGCCCAGGGAATTTGCAGTGAGTTTCGCAAACTGATTGAACGGTCGGTTGAAGATGATTTGCTTAACAAGGTCGTGCTCCGGCATCGGCGTAGCATTACCACCGAAAACCGTCTGCATGCTATTCCGAGCATCGAGGCGCAGGACTGTGTACTGATTGATACATTGATGACCAAGTACAGCTGCTACGAGCACAGCCAATCTAGAGAAGCCCCGATATTTATACCTGAGGAGCCAGAACTGCGTAAGGATTTGGAAGAACTCAAGGCTTGGCGTGAAGGTTTGACCAAGCGACGTGCTGGGGCAGCTTAGACGTAGCCGCCTCAGAAAACGAAAAAATGCGCTAACCACACCCGCCTTCAGACGCGAAGCTCGTTAGTAGGAGCGGTGCGCTTTCACAGCTACTCAAACCCGAACTCACGTAAGGTGCCATCGGCGAACGGTGTCGTGCCGAAATGATTGGGAAGCACTGACGATAATTCAGTGTGAATCGCCACCAGTGATCTAGACACTTCCCAGCCGTTCTCGATAACTGAATGAATCACAAGAAAAAAAACAAAAATGCAATGCGGTTTGCCGCTGTCTCCTCTAGCGCAGGAAAAACAGTTCAGCACTCAGCTGGTAGCGCCATTCGACAACAGAATATGGACACATCCTTGTATTCTGAATCCGACCTCTAAAGCTCGCGCCTCAGCATAAGAAAAGACTAACCAAAACTTAAAGTTGGACCTTGCTCCGTACCACCACGTAAGTAATAGTAAGACCTAGATATTCCGTGCCTCTCTCAATCAACAAGGAGAACGCAATGCCCAAAGGAATATGCATCAGTATCGGCTTGAACGCAGTCAATCCTAGCACCTATGGCGGTTGGGATGGCGCTCTGCGAGGCTGCGAAAACGACGCCAGAGATATTGCCGCGATCGCTGCATCAAAAGGTTATGAGAACAAGCTATTGCTCACAAAGGAAGCAACAACAGGCGCTGTCCTAGCTGAACTGCAACGTGCTGCGAAGGCACTATCTTCCGGCGACACTCTATTACTCTTCTACTCGGGTCACGGCGGTCAAGTTGGAGACATCAATGGAGATGAAGAAGACCAAATTGACGAGACTTGGTGTCTCTATGATCGAATGCTAGTGGACGACGAGCTGTATTCAATGTGGTCGAAATTTTCACACGGGGTCAAAGTCTTTGTCATGTCCGACAGCTGTCACAGTGGCACAGTTACAAAAACTCTTCTGTATAGCGAATTCGTTAGCAATCCTTCACTAATCCAATATTACGACAACAAAGAGCCTGTTCGATTTAAGTCAATTCCATTCGATAAGTCCTGGGCCATATATCAGGACAACAAAGTCACATACGACACTGTTCAGTACCTGAGCGGTGCTGGTGAAAAGGCTGCAATTGGCGCAAGCGTAGTTCTTATTTCGGGTTGCCAAGATAACCAGCTTTCTGCCGATGGATTCCCAAATAGCCTATTTACGGCCACAGTAAAAAAGGCATGGAATGGCGGCCAATTTAGCTCCGGGTACCGAAAGTTTCATCAAACAATCGTTGGGTTAATGCCACCATCGCAGTCCCCGAATTTTTTTGTTGCAGGTGTCTCGAACCCAGCGTTTGAGGCTCAGCAACCTTTCGCGCTGTAATTGTTGTCCCACCATCACCAAAGGAGTAAGTCATGGCTCAAGGTCTTGTCAGCATCCAAATCAAAGACATCGACTTGTCTGATCGTCAGAAAATTGACGATTTCTGTAAGAGCATCATGCCTATCATGGCCCAAGAGATATTCAACACAATCAGTGCTCCAAAATCCAAGGCTTGTTCCGTAAGCGGCACGGTAACCGGCGGGCCTAACGGAACGAGCGGGTCAGGCACCATTACTTGTACGTTCTAGGTCTAACACTACGCTCCAAGGGACGCTGAGCGATAAGGCCGCGCAGCGTCCCTGAGCTTCAACGTTAGGCATACATATTTTGGGACCCAATGAAATATACGCTCGAAGTTCAAAAAAATTTCGTTACCGAGCCAATTTGCGCCCGGTTTGCAATGGTCATTCCGATCCTCCGAGGGATGCTCTTCTCGACCAAATAGAGACATTGTCGAGCAAGCGGGAGGGATTGAAAGAATCACACCCGAAATGTTTTGTAGAGTCTACAACGAGCATCCGGGTGATTATGGAATACGACGCTGAACCCCGCGTTCTTCTGTCGCTTGGACTCGCCAAAGCTGTGTGGCGAACCGGTTAGCTCTACGTTATGTGAACAAGGAAACTGAAAGCTCCCAATGATTCTTAATCCAAAATCGCTTGAAAAATTGCGCTCATTGATCAATGAAGATACTGAGTACCGATCTGGTCCTCAGCTTGTTCGTTTCTTCAATAGTCTGGGGTTCGATGATTCGTACGGGCAAGGATTCCCATCACGGTGGATGTACACTGACGAAAAGCTGGGACGAATCAATGGCACCCCGGAGCTAGATCAATGCATCAGAAATTTGCTCAATCCGGCAAATTTTATAGATCAGCTTGCAAAGCTCGATAATTGCATTTCCGATTTTAATAAATACCTTGCCTTCGACAAGTGGAGAGTCGTACGCGAGGGAGCCGATATTCAGTTTAAGAAACTTGAAAAAGTTGAAATCGAGGAGCCTTCTCAGACTGTTCAAGCTGATACAGAAGATGAGTTCTTGAGCAGGGAATTTGCTAACGTATCACTTTATAAAGTCGGATTGGACGGAATGGTCTCTACGGTTCTTGAACTGAGGATAGAAGAGATCGAAAAGTGCTACACCTCAGGCGCGTATCTATCGGTTATTATTATTGCAGGTAGCACGTTAGAGGGGATTTTACTCGGCTTAGCGATTAAGCATCCCAAACACTTCAATACATCAGCCTCCTCGCCAAAGGATAGTTCTGGAAAAGTCCGGCAGTTTCATGAATGGTCACTTAGTGCATTCATTGATGTTGCGTACGAACTTCGGCTCGTACAGCAAGATATTCAAAAGTTTAGCCACACGCTGAGAGATTTTCGGAACTATATTCATCCGTTTCAGCAGATGAGTTCTGGGTTCAATCCGAGGCAACACACTGCCAAGATATGCTTGCAGGTTCTGAAGGCGGCAATCCACGAGATTGGTGAAAATGTTGAAAAAATCAACACATAACCAAGGGCGCCAGCCGACAGGCTTTCGCTGCGCTCTAAACCAGTGGCTAAGCCCAGGTGTTCGGCATCCAAATCACCCACGATAAGTAGCGGCTATAGATGGTGAAGAAGAAAAATCTAAGCAATCCCTTTTCTACAGGCGGTGGCGGTGTTCATTTTGAAGCGCATGTCCAAGCATCATTTGTCGCACTGATGCTTACTGGAGGTCACGCTCCCTGTCTTCCCTGCTGGCCCATTGCGGAAATCAAACTTCAAGGCAAGATCGACGGCTTTGATACAGACGACCTCGTTGTTGTCATAGAAAACGTGAACAGCAAGGAGCGGCGGAAACTTCTCGGGCAGGTAAAGCATTCCATTGCTATCACGCAGGGCAGCTCCCTGTTTGGGGAGGTGATGCAGGCAGCCTGGAATGATTTCAACAATCCCAAAGTGTTCACTAGGCATAAGGATATTATTGCACTGATCACAGGGCCGCTCAGCGCGACCGATGCACACAATGTGCAATGGTTGCTGAATCAGGCGAGGCACACCAAGAACGTTGATGAGTTTTTCAGAAACGTCCAGCAGACGAATTTCAGTCCACCCAAGAGTACCGAGAAGCTGGAGGTCATTCAGCACCACCTGAAGGCAGCAAACGGCGGCAACGATGTTTCAAGGGACGAACTCTATGACTTCCTGAACCACTTCCATCTGCTCGGTTATGATCTTGGTAACGAGTTCGGTGTTGTCCTGTCTCTACTGCATTCCCACATTTCCCAATTCCAGCAGCAGTATCCGCAGTGGGTTTGGTCACGGGTTGTCGATATTGTACAAACCTGGAATCAGGATGCCGGTACGATCACACCCGGCAAGCTGCCGGAGGATCTGCTGGATGCCTTTAAACAAAAGGCCGTGGTGGAAATGCCCGAGGAGTTCAAGGCTGCACAGGTGAAACCTAAAATCGATTGGACCCAGCACCCGGACGCCACCTATCTGGCTTTGGCGATTCTGATCGGCTCTTGGCAAGACAAAAGTCAATGTGATCTTGAGGCGATAACCCAACTGCTCGGCATCAGTTATGACGAATGGTTAAAGAAGGCACGGGAAATATTGCACTGCCCTGACAGCCCGTTGTCTCTCAAAAACGGAATCTGGAAAGTTGTTAATCGAACCGAGCTTTGGAGCCTGCTGGGATCGCGCATCCTTGATCAGAACCTCGATACGTTTAGGTCGCTTGCTGTTTCCGTTCTGAAGGAGCCAGACCCTGCTTTTGAACTGCCCGCCGAAGAGCGATACGCGGCAAGTATTCACGGCAAAGTGCTGAAATGTTCACAAGTGTTGCGAAAAGGCATTGCCGAGGGCTTGGCCAATCTGGGCAGCCAACCGGAGGCGTGCGCTAACTGCTCACAAGGGAAAGCTGAAGCAACCTGCGTATTGGTGATACGCGAACTTCTGACCGATGCTGACTGGGTTTTGTGGGGCAGCCTGAATGGACAGCTGCCCACCATGGCCGAAGCTGCCCCGGGTGAATTTCTTGATGCAGTCGAGAAGGCGATGCGTTTGAAGCCATGTCCTTTTGATGAGCTTTTTTCCCAGGAAGGCAACGCCATCACCGGCGGCAATTATCTAACCGGCCTGCTCTGGGCGTTGGAAGGGCTAGCCTGGGATGAACAATATATGGTTCGAGTCTGTGCTGCGCTTGCTGAACTTGCCAGCCATGACCCCGGCGGCCAATGGGCCAATCGACCATCCAATTCGCTTGCAACCATTTTGCTGCCCTGGCTGCCGCAAACGCTGGCATCTGTTGACAAGCGCAAGGTGGCGGTGCGAACGATCCTTCAGGAATGGCCGGAAATTGCTTGGAATCTGATCATTCAACTTCTACCCGGCCAGCAACGGACCTCTTTCGGATCTCACAAACCAAGCTGGCGCAAGACCATCCCCGATGACTGGGAAAAAGGCGTGACGCATCAGGAATACTGGCAGCAAGCATCTTTTTATGCGGAACTTGCGGTCGCCGCCGCTGGTCAAGACACCGCTCGGCTTTCCACATTGATTGATCATTTTGAAAACCTGCCTGAACCTGTTTTTGATCAACTTCTCCAGGTTCTTGCCTCCCAACCCATTTCAGAGCTCCCCGAAGAGCAACGACTTTCGATTTGGGACCATCTCACGAAATTCACAAACAAACACCGTCGGTTCGCCGATGCGAAGTGGGCATTGCCCGACGAAATGATTACCCGCATTGAACTCGTTGCCGGGCAACTCGCACCCACCAACCCTTTCAATTTATATCAGCACCTTTTTACAGATCGTGACTTTGATCTCTACGAAGAGGACGGCGACTGGGAGGAGCAGCAAAAGAAACTCGACAACCGACGCGAAACGGTTATTTCGGAAATCTTTCAGCAAGATGGTGTCGGGGGTGTTATCCGATTTGCCGAATCCGTTTCTTCACCCGGTCAAGTAGGGCGCGCGCTTGGCGTTATTGCCGATGATGTGTTTGAAAGTGCTCTTTTGCCGCATTTTCTGGATTCAGCGGACAACAAGCGCAAGGCCTTGGTGAGCGGTTTTATTTGGAGGCGTTACTATCTCAAAGGCTGGGAGTGGTGCGAGGACCTAGATAAATCTGCTTGGACGCTCGAGCAGAAAGGTCAATTCCTGGCTTGTTTGCCGTTTACCAAGGAAACATGGGATCGCGCTTCTTATTGGCTTCAGGCCAACGATGGTGAATATTGGTCCCGCGCGAGTGCCAATGCCTACCAGGCCGATGGTGATCTTGCCATTGCGATTGAGAAACTGATTGAGCATGGCAGGCCACACGCGGCAATCAACTGTCTGGACAGGATGCGCCATGCCAAGCAGCCAATCGATAGTAACCAATGTGTCCGAGCGTTGCTTGCAGCGCTTTCCTCCAGCGAGCCCAGCTACGCTATGGACGGGTATCACATCGTCGAACTGATTAAGTTTCTTCAGGCAGGGCCCATGGTGAACCAGGACGATCTCTTTAGGATTGAGTGGGCATATATTCCCCTGCTAGACCGTCACAGAGGTGCCGCGCCCCAACTCCTTGAAAGCAGACTAGCCAATGATCCCGAGTTCTTTTGCGAGGTCATTCGACTAATCTACCGTTCCAAGAAAGAAGATCAGCCGTCGAGAGAACTCACCGAGGATGCAAAGGCAATCGCAAAAAATGCGTGGCGACTGTTGCATGAGTGGAAAACCCCCCCAGGAACACGAGAGGATGGGACGTTCAGCGAAGAACGCTTCACTGAATGGCTCCGAAGTGCCAAGGAGATCTGCACGAAATCCGGCCATTTGGAAGTTGCTCTCATCAATATTGGCGAAGTATTGATTTACACACCACCAGATCCAGACGGCCTATGGATGCACCGAGCTGTCGCTGCCGCATTGAATAACCGTGAAGCTGAAGATATGCGAGCCGGCTTCAGGACTGGGACATACAACTCACGAGGCGTTCATTGGGTTGACCCAACAGGAAAACCGGAAAAAGAACTAGCGATACAATTCCGAATTAAAGCAGAGGAAGTAGAGAATGCCGGATTCCAACGATTTGCCGCTACTATGAGAGATATAGCAGAGAGCTACGACCGTGAGGCTGACCGAATAATTTATGATCATAAAGGCGGGGAGGATGAGTAACGCAAGACATAACTAACACTGGGATTGTCATAATTCGATGAACCCCATCGCGGTCGGTCATTCTAATCGTTGCTTGTTTTACTCAGACGTTCATCATTCCGATTCGGCTGTAACAGCTTGTCGTTTATTCAGTGGTTCCGTCCAAAAAGAGTGCATACGTATGTTTACAGAACAGGAGTTCGGGCTCATTCGAAAAGTGAAAGATACCCCATTTATAAAGAATGAAGATTTTTCTAACGATGACGAATTTGACTATTCATGTGCGCTGGCACTTGAAATGTTGGAAAGAGGGATTTTTCACTCACGGTCTAAAAATCCGTACATCATCAACAATACTGGGCGTGGTTCTAGGTATGTAATTGTTGGCAAATTGCACTTATCTGTTGCCGCGCAAGATACTCTTAAATTCGAAGATTTCCGAGCTTACTCCAAAAGCCATGTAAGGCCGTCCCACTGGATCTTAAACAACAGGCTTTCATTGTTGGGCATAATCGTGGGATTGCTAGGGGTCGTGGTCACCATAGTTCTAGCCAAGTGAAGTCACTTACAGGTTAGGGCAACAGATCACGAATGTCGCAATTGAGTATCTCTGCAAGCTGATACGCCTTCTCCAGGGTGATGTTGACCTCACCCCGCTCAATCCTACCGACATAGCTTCTGTCAATCTCTGACAGCAGAGCCAGCTTATCTTGCGAAATCCCGATTTGTATCCTTTTCTGGCGAATGCGTTCACCGAATTTGATCGCTAAGTCTTTCATTTCTCGTCTCTCATAAAGACGAGAACTATCCAGAGTTGTCGCGAACATGACCACGGACTATAATCCGCATCTGTTCAAACCTGTGATGTTCTTTCACCCCGACAACGAGACTATACGATGTCCCCAAAGAAGAAGACTCTTTCGCCGCCGTTCTATCAAATTCTTGTAGTGCAGAGTCTTGATCACTTCACAGTCGGAGCGCTTAGGGATTCCTATATCAAATTTATGGGGGTTGCCGAGGGAGACGACGAAAGGCGGGATACATATCGAAAGGTCTACCGACAATTAGTGCGACTGCAACGCAATGGTCTTATTGAGAAAGTGTCGAATACTGGCGGCGCCATGAAGTACCGAAAAACGCCGAAGTTTCATGAAACGATGTTCGTCGAAAAGCGACACGAAGAGGTATGCGACGAAGAGTCAATGGATGGAGTCTTGTCCCCCAATGCCATGGCTAACAGCCATGTCTTATCTGAACTGCACCTCAAAGCCCAAAATTATCAAGTCGATTTGTTGACCGCTATCGGCGAGACCGAAGAATATCAACGGCTTGCTAAAGAATTCCCATCCATTCAGCCCTTGTTCGATGCGGACTATCGAGAGGCTAGAGAGAAGAGCTCAAAACTGTTAGGGCAACTAAAGGCAATCCAAACCGTCATCATGCAGCACTCGCCAGGGGCCTGATGATACATTTACGCAGCTGGCAGGCAACTTGTGTAGATCAAGCCCTCAGACACTATGAGACCTCTCGCCATTTTCTGTGTTTAGCCACGCCAGGTGCGGGAAAAACCACAATGGCAGCAGAACTAAGCCGCCGTTTGCTAGTGGATGGCAAGATCGACTTCATTCTTTGTTTCTCTCCTTCCATCGCAGTAGCCGAGGGGATGCGCTTAGCTATGAGTAAGGTGCTGGAGCGACGTTTTGATGGGATCATTGGTGCAGCTGGCTGTAGCTACACCTATCAAAACTTGTTGTTCTTCAAAGAAGATTTCTGGCAGCTATTTGCATCTCACAACGTGATGGTCATCTTTGATGAGATCCATCACTGTTCGGGCAGTGAACCCGATAATGCGAATGCCTGGGGTGAGGAGATCCTGCTCAATATTCAGAATCAAGCGTCTTATACGTTGGCCTTAACAGGAACGCCATGGCGTTCAGATCAAGCCCCGATTGTATTGGCCCGTTATGCGGATCCAGACAACCGTATTCAATGCGACTACAGGTATGGCCTCAGAGAGGCAATTGCGGATCGGGTCTGCCGGCGACCTAAAATCGTCCTGATTGATAACGATCTGATCTCCGTTCACTCCTCCTCATCAGATCCAAAAACTTACTCATCTCTTGCAGAGTTGTTTAACCAGCAAGATATCGGCTACGGGGAGTTGATTTCGCATCCTGTCGCTATTCGCCACATGCTCTGCACTGCCAATCAACGACTCAGAAAAATGCGAGAAGAGGTACCCAATGCAGCAGGCCTAGTGGTCGCAGCGTCGGTTGAACATGCTGCTTTGATCACCCAAATATTGGCAACTGAAATGAACCAGCAAACGGTTCTAGTTACCTATAAAACACCGGATGCGGCTGCACAGATCGACAAGTTCCGTTCGAGCGATACGGCCTGGATCATCAGCGTCGGAATGATTAGTGAAGGCACTGATATTCCACGTCTTCAGATCTGTTGCCATCTTTCTCTGACTCGAACTGAACTGCACTATCGGCAAGTTCTCGGTCGGGTGCTACGAATGACGAATACTGGTTCCCAGGATGGGTGGTTGTACACCTTTGCAGAGCCTGAATTGATCGCGTTCGCAGAACGGATTTCTGAAGAGATACCAGAGCAGCAAGTGGTTATACAGGAATATCACAACACAGGTACTAGTTCATCAGACCGCACATTGCCCAGTCGTGACTTAAACACGCCTAGCAACTTTCCTCGACTAGTTTGGGATCCACTAACCCATAAACAATTGGCATTACATAAGGCTCACGATATCGCGACAACTATCGATTCGCCTTTCATCCAGCTATTCGGCAAGTTCCGTGAGCAGATCCTTGCCACTTATTAACAATGGCGGCAAATTTGCAGGGCGCGAAGTAAAAAGATATGGCTATATCCCCGCATGTTCAATGCAATTTCGTGGGCGGAAGGTTTAGTTCAAACCCCCGGTCCGTTGTTTGGTCTAGGTCTTCATTTTCTAGTCGTTCACATTGATAATCGCAGAGTTCGACTGTAACTTTTTCTAATTCGGGACAGCATCCTTGATAATGAAAGGTCTGGTGAATGCCCTGAAGAACGATGCGAAGGCTTTCAATGTATCGGAGTAAACTAAAATCTCTGATGGGTTTTAATTGCCTCTCTAGCAACATTTGAAGTCGCCGAAGGCTCCAGGAATTATGAGGATTCACGTTCAAAAGAGAGTTAACAGCGAGAGTTGATTCGTGAAGCAAAGAGAGCTCATTGGTTACGATGCGGAGGTATTGATAAGCCTCCTTGTAATACTCTCGCTCATTAAGAGAATCGATTTCTCTCCATATTGGTTGGAGTAACTCGGAAGAGGTCAATGTGCAGAAATGGTCGGGGGTCATGGATTCTCCTCGCTTGTTCATCTTCTACATAGCCTAGGGGAGTAGCTTGCTGTTATCCTCTGTCAGTAATTCTACCAGATGGAATTAAGTTGTATTCCCATGGCCAATATTGGTTTTTAGCTCATCGTCTGCATATTTAGACTTCTCATTGTTATCCTCTGACTATTGGTAATCAATCCTGATGTATGCCGATTGAATCAGCTGACAAAATAACCAAGCACTAATCTTTTTCTTTGGTTGACAAACGCGTGTCAACCAAAAATCAAAGCCCTCCAGAGATGTCAACTATATGCTTATTGGTGGTTGACAAATGTAATTATATTAAGCTTATGTTTTGAATTATTTTTCATGTGTCAACTTTGGGATTTGTATTGGGTAGCAAGGCGGGCCGAGAAACAATAGGTGATGCTGGCCACTGGCGGCGATCTCCAGCGCCCGCTTGCCGGTTTGCTGACCGATCACGTCTTGCAAATCGGCACAGTGTGCCTTCGTGTGACTGAGATCGGGCATCTGTGCCTGTGGCAGCTCGCTCTGGCCGGCAAGCCAGGCGCTGAGGTGCAACAGGTTGTCACAGGTATACACCTGCGCCGAAGTGATGAGTCCGGCCTCCTGATTATTGGCGGCTGGCAGAACCAGCATGCGCTGGGCGCGCTGGGCAGCAAGAATGGCCGGAATAGCACCGAGGATCGGGCGGACGGCTCCGGTGAGTGCCAGTTCACCGAGAAATTCGCAGCTAGCGAGCTTCTGTCCAGGAAGTTGACCGGAGGCCACCAGAATGCCGATGGCGATGGCCAGATCGAAACGTCCTCCCTCTTTGGGGAGATCGGCAGGAGCCAAATTCACCGTGATGTGGGCTGCGGGAAAGGTGAAGTTACCATTGATGATGGCGCTACGTACCCGGTCTCGAGCTTCCTTCACCGAGGTTTCGGGGAGTCCGACGATGCTGAGCGCTGGAAGGCCATTGCTGATATGAACTTCGACGCTGACCAGCGGGGCCTGGATGCCCAGGCTGGCACGGCTAAAAACAACAGCTAATGACATGAAATGGTCGCTCCTCGAAATAAAACTCTGACAGGTTATTCATATATAGAGTTTAGTGTTGTTTTGATGGCTGTCAGCTGGCGGTTTTCAGTGGTATGTCACAGCAAAAAGAGTTGTGTTAAAAAAAATCATGTGCTAGTTGTAGAGGCCGGATGCCGCTGGGAGCGGCAAGAATCAAGGTTTTTGGATATCTCATGCGCAGCCTTATCGTCGTCGTCAGCATTATTATCGTGGACCTAGTGGTGGTGATTATTCCACCGCTCGGGGCGAGATTGGCTGACGTCAGGTAGGTTCCAGACATCCAGAAACGCAGCAAACGACCCCCGAGGCTCAAAAGCTCGGGGGTTTTTTTTCAGCCACGCGATGGCGCTCAGCACAAGGACGTAAACGATGAATGGGGCTCAGTACATAGTCAACGCATTGCACCAGCAGGGAGTCACCCAGGTATTCGGGTATCCAGGTGGCGCCATCATGCCGGTGTACGACGCCCTGTACGACGGCGGGATTCCGCATCTATTGTGTCGTCATGAACAGGGTGCGGCCATGGCGGCCATCGGTTATGCCCGCAGTACCCGTGAAGTTGGTGTCTGTATCGCTACTTCGGGACCGGGGGCGACCAATCTGATCACCGGGCTGGCGGATGCCATGCTGGATTCGGTACCTGTGGTGGCTATCACCGGTCAGGTCGGCCGTGACTTTATCGGTACCGATGCGTTTCAGGAGATTGATGTGCTGGGGATGTCGCTCTCCTGTACCAAACACTCCTTCATGGTCACCAATCCGGAAGAGCTGGGGGCCGTGATCGCCGAGGCATTCCAGATCGCCCGCTCCGGTCGTCCAGGCCCCGTGCTCATCGATGTGCCGAAGGATGTGCAGATGGCGTTGGTCGAGGCGAAGCCGGTAATGCATCTGGTGGATGAAACGACTCCTTTGTGCGACCTGGCCTTGGCCGAAGCTCGCCGTTTGCTGGCCGCAGCCAGTAAACCGGTGTTGTATGTGGGTGGTGGTGTCGTGCTGGCCGATGCGGTGGATGAACTGCGCTCGTTTGCCGCGATCACGGGTATGCCCTCTGTCACGACCTTGAAGGGGATAGGCACTCTGGATCCGGATAGTCCTGGATTCCTGGGTATGCTGGGTATGCATGGCACCAAGGTGGCGAACCTGGCGGTACAGGGGTCGGATCTGTTGCTGGTGGTTGGTGCTCGCTTCGATGATCGGGTAACCGGCAAGCTGGCTGCCTTTGCGCCCCATGCCAAGGTGATCCATCTTGATGTGGACGCCGCTGAATTGGGTAAGCGACGCGCCGTGCAGGTGAGTCTGCAGGCGGATCTGAAGCTGGTATTACCGGCGCTGGCTATGCCTCTGCACGTGGCTGCATGGAAAGATCACTGCCTGACCATGCGCGAGCAGTTTGCGTGGCGTTACGACCATCCTGGAGAGACCATTTATGCTCCCTTACTGCTGAAGCAGTTGAGTGATGCCTTGCCGGAGAATAGCGTGGTGACGTGCGATGTGGGGCAGCATCAGATGTGGGTCGCTCAGCATATGCAGTTCCAGAGTCCGCGCAACCACATCTCCAGCGCGGGTTTGGGCACCATGGGCTTCGGCCTGCCGGCTGCGGTGGGGGCCAAGGTGGCTCGCCCTCAGGATGAGGTGGTGTTGGTGAGCGGGGATGGCTCTTTCATGATGAATGTGCAGGAGCTGGGTACCCTGCGTCGTGCCCAGTTACCGGTGAAGATGGTGCTGCTCGATAATCAGCGTCTCGGGATGGTCCGTCAGTGGCAGGAGTTGTTTTTCGACGGCCGCTTTAGCGAAACCATACTCACCGATAATCCGGATTTTGTTTGCATGGCCTCAGCCTTCGGTATTCCGGGAGAAACCATCAGTCGCAAAGAGGAGGTAGCACCGGCGCTGGCGCGTTTGCTGGCTAGCCCTACCGCCTATCTGTTGCACGTCTCGATTTCTGCAGATGACAATGTCTGGCCTCTGGTACCACCTGGGGTCGCAAATGAACACATGTTGGAGGCCAAACCATGAAACAGCACCAAGTCACTATTTTCGCTCAGCCGCGTCCTGAATTGCTGGAGCGCGTGTTGCGTGTGGTGCGGCATCGTGGCTTCCAGCTGTCGGCCATCAATATGGCGCCGCAGCCCGATTGCCAAGAGCTGCGGATAACGGTTACTGTCGCAAGCGAACGACCGATCCAGCTGTTGCTGTCGCAACTGGCCAAGTTGATCGATGTGTTGCAGGTTGATACTCAGGCGCTGGATGTAGCGCCGCAGGAAGCTTTTCAGATCCGGGCTTAATGAAAGGAAGACATAGCAATGGCACAGACCACTAAATATATCTGGTTTAACGGCGAGCTGGTTGAATGGGACAAGGCTCAAGTGCATGTGATGACACACGCATTGCACTACGGATCTTCCGTGTTCGAAGGCATCCGTGCCTACGATACGCCGAATGGTCCGGCTATTTTTCGCCTGAAGGAGCACATCCAGCGGTTGTTTGATTCGGCCAAGATCTACTGGATGGATATGCCCTATAGCAAGGATGCCATCTGCGAGGCGTGCCGCGAAATCGTGCGGGCCAACGGCCTGAAGTCCGGCTACCTGCGTCCGTTGGCTTTCGTTGGCAACGTGGGTCTGGGTCTGCATCCGCCCAAGGATGCCCATACCGATGTGATGATCGGTGCTTTGCCCTGGGGAGCCTATCTGGGCGAAGAGGGGTTAAAGAACGGGGTTGATGTGGCGGTTTCTTCCTGGAATCGACTGGCACCAAATACCATTCCGACCGGCGCCAAGGCGGGCGGTAACTACCTCTCCTCCCAACTCATCTCCCGTGAAGCCAAGCGTCACGGTTATGCCGAAGGGATTGCGCTGGATGTGAATGGTTACCTGAGTGAGGGGGCGGGCGAGAACCTGTTCCTCATCAAGAATGGTGTCGTTCATACTACGCCTGCGACTTCGGCAATCCTGCCGGGCATCACCCGCGACACCATCATCACTCTGGCTCGCGAATTGGGCTATACGGTCAAGGAAGAAGCTTTGCCGCGCGAGGCGCTCTACCTGGCCGACGAGATCTTTATGACCGGCACCGCTGCCGAAGTGACGCCGGTGCGTTCCGTCGACAAGATCCAGGTCGGCGCCGGTTGCCGGGGGCCGATCACCGAGCAGCTGCAGAAGGCGTTCTTTGGCCTGTTCAATGGTGAGACTGCCGATAAGTGGGGTTGGTTGACCCCGGTTCACGATTAATCTGTGTGGAGGCGCCTGGCGCCTCCACTGTTTTTGTTGTTCGAGAGTGTCTCCATAAGCTCTCTTCGTTTTCCCGCTGCAGGGTGCGCGAAGAGGCCAGTTTTTCGAGCCGCTTTTATGGATCACATTGCCGCATTCAGGGAGAGTTTCATGCCTAAGTACCGTTCCGCTACCACCACCCAGGGCCGTAATATGGCCGGAGCCCGCGCCCTGTGGCGTGCCACCGGCATGACTGATGATGACTTCAACAAGCCGATCATCGCCGTGGTCAACTCCTTCACTCAGTTCGTGCCGGGTCATGTGCACCTCAAGGATTTGGGGCAGCTGGTGGCGCGGGAGATCGAAGCGGCCGGTGGGGTCGCCAAGGAATTCAATACCATTGCCGTGGACGACGGTATCGCCATGGGCCATGGTGGCATGCTCTATTCCCTGCCGAGCCGTGAATTGATCGCCGATTCTGTCGAATATATGGCCAACGCTCACTGTGCCGATGCTCTGGTCTGTATCTCCAACTGCGACAAGATCACCCCGGGTATGATGATGGCGGCGATGCGGCTGAACATCCCGGCGATCTTCGTTTCCGGTGGTCCGATGGAGGCGGGTAAAACCAAGCTCTCGGATCAATTGATCAAGCTGGATCTGGTGGATGCCATGGTGATGGCCGCTGACAGCAAGGTCAGTGATGAAGATACCGCTGCCGTCGAGCGCAGTGCCTGCCCGACCTGCGGCTCTTGCTCCGGCATGTTCACTGCCAACTCTATGAACTGTCTGACCGAAGCCTTGGGCCTTTCCCAGCCGGGGAATGGCTCCCTGCTGGCGACTCACGCCGATCGGGAACAGCTGTTCAAGAGCGCTGGTCGCCGCATCGTCGAGCTGGCCAAGCGTTACTACGAACAGGATGATGCCTCCGTCTTGCCGCGGTCCATCGCCAACAAGCAAGCATTCGAAAATGCCATGACCCTGGATATCGCCATGGGAGGCTCCACCAATACCGTGCTGCACCTGCTGGCCTCCGCTCAGGAAGGCGGTGTCGACTTCACCATGGAAGATATCGATCGCCTCTCCCGTCGCGTTCCGCATTTGTGCAAGGTGGCGCCATCGACCCAGAAGTACCATATGGAAGACGTGCATCGCGCCGGTGGTGTCGTCGGCATTCTTGGTGAGCTGGAGCGGGCCGGTCTGCTGCATACCGAGGTGCGCAACGTCCTGGGCATGAGCCTGGCTGAATTGCTGGAAGCCTATGATGTGACCCGCGGTGCTTCGGCGCTGGTGAAGGACTTTTATCGCGCCGGTCCGGCTGGTATCCGTACCACCAAAGCCTTCAGCCAGGATTGTCGCTGGCCGGATCTGGATGTGGATCGTCAGGAAGGGTGTATCCGTTCCAAGGCTCACGCCTACAGTCAGGACGGGGGGTTGGCGGTACTCTCCGGCAATTTGGCCCTCAATGGCTGTATCGTCAAGACCGCCGGGGTCGATGAGTCCAACCTGATCTTCTCCGGCCCGGCCCGGGTATACGAGAGTCAGGATGATGCCGTTGCCGGGATCCTCGGTGGTGAGGTCAAGGCCGGAGATGTGGTGGTGATCCGCTACGAAGGTCCCAAGGGTGGGCCAGGGATGCAGGAAATGCTCTATCCAACCTCCTATCTGAAGTCCATGGGCCTCGGTAAGGCCTGTGCCTTGATCACCGATGGTCGTTTCTCCGGTGGTACTTCCGGTCTTTCCATTGGCCACGTTTCGCCGGAAGCGGCAGCCGGGGGCAATATCGGGTTGGTGGAGAATGGCGACATCATCAACATTCATATCCCTGAGCGCCGGATCGAAATTGCCATCACAGAGGCTGAGTTGGCAAGTCGCCGTGCCGCTATGGAGGTCAAGGGCAAAGCGGCCTGGAAGCCTGTGTCCCGTGAGCGTGCGGTCTCTTACGCCCTGAAGGCGTATGCCATGCTGGCGACCAGTGCCGACAAAGGTGCGGTGCGGGATCGCAGTAAGCTGGAGGAGTAATGATGTCCAGTTCCCAACCGGATGCCGGTGAATATTTGCGCAAAATCCTGTTATCTCCTGTATACGAGGTGGCGAAAGTCACCCCGTTACAGATATTGAAGAAGCTGTCAGACCGCCTGGGTAATCACGTGGTGCTCAAACGTGAGGACATGCAGCCGGTGCATTCGTTCAAGTTGCGCGGGGCTTATAACAAGATCGCCGGCTTGAATGAGGAGCAGCGGGCCCGTGGGGTAATCGCCGCCTCGGCTGGCAATCATGCCCAGGGCGTCGCGCTCTCTGGCGCCAAGTTGAATATCAAGGCGATCATCGTCATGCCGACGACTACGCCGGATATCAAGATCGATGCGGTGCGGCGCATGGGCGGCAATGTAGTGCTGTTCGGCAACAGCTTCGATGAGGCTTACGCCGAGAGCCGTCGATTGGCCGAGTTGCACGGTTATACCTTGATCCCGCCGTTCGACGATGCCGATGTCATCGCCGGGCAAGGCACCATTGGCCGCGAGCTGCTGGAGCAGGATACCCGCTTGACCCATGTCTTCGTGCCGGTGGGCGGTGGCGGTCTGGCGGCCGGGGTTGCAGTCTATATCAAGCAACTGTTGCCTGAGGTCAAGGTGATCGGCGTCGAGGCGGAGGGCTCGGCCTGTCTGGTCGCCGCACTCGCCGCGGATACACCGGTGAATCTGGAGCGTGTCTCGCTGTTTGCCGATGGTGTCGCCGTCAAGCGTATCGGCGAAGAGACCTTCCGTCTGTGCCGGGACTATCTGGATGAGGTGATTACCGTCAGTAATGACGAAATCTGTGCTGCGCTCAAGGATATCTTCGAGGATACCCGCGCCATTGCCGAACCCTCCGGGGCTTTGTCATTGGCCGGGCTGAAAAAGTTCGCCGAGGAGCGCCAGGTGGTGGGAGGGCGTATGGCGGCCATCCTCTCTGGGGCCAACGTCAACTTCCACAGCCTGCGCTATGTCTCCGAACGCTGTGAGGTGGGGGAAAAACGCGAGGGCATGCTGGCGGTGACCATACCCGAGCGCAAGGGTGCATTCCTCGAGTTTTGCCAGCGGCTGGGCAAGCGAGTTGTGACTGAATTTAACTACCGCTACTCCTCCAGCGACAAGGCGACGCTGTTTGTCGGGGTTCGCCTGTCTCGCGGCAGTGAGGAGCTCAAGCAGATCATCGATGAGTTGCAGGCTGCCGCCTATCCGGTCATCAATATGACCGATAACGATCTGGCCAAGAACCATGTGCGCTATATGGTCGGTGGCCGTCCCTGCTCTTCGCTCACCGAGCATCTGTTGAGCTTTGAATTTCCCGAACAACCGGGTGCGCTGATGCGTTTTCTGGAGACTTTGGGCAGCCATTGGAACATTACCCTGTTCCACTACCGTAATCACGGCGCCGATTATGGTCGTGTGCTGTGCGCCTTCGAGCTGACGTCGGAGCGTCTGCCGGAGTTTCACCAGCATCTGCAGGAGTTGGGCTATGTGTGGCACGATGTGTCCACCGATCCTGCCTATCGACTGTTTCTGGCGCCCTGAGACTGGCAGAGTACGGATATCGAAGAGGCCTGCGGGCCTCTTTTTATTTTGCTGATTAGCGTCAACTGAGCCAATATGGGGGCAGTTGAGCATCAACGCCCTTGTTGCGGACTTAGCTTAACTGCAACCTAATGAAGCGTTCATTACTGGCTGACGTGAGCCATCGGGCTGTTATGATTCGCGCCCCTCCCGTGTGGAGTCAATAACACCTGATCATTCTGTTTCCGAGGAGTTGATAACTTATGAACCGATCTGCCCTTGCCATTCTGCTGACCCTGATGGGTAGTTATGCCCATGCCGAGTTCAATCCGATCCCCAAGGAGAGCGGTTTCTCTGGTTACGGCTTATTGGGTGGCAGTTATACCGAGGTAAATTCCAATGTGCTGGTGGGACCGAAGAAGAGCGAAAGCCAGCGCTTGAGTTCTCTGGATTCTCAGGCCAGCAGTGATGGGGTCACTCCGGATTTGAATCTGGACCTGCGCTACACCTTCGCCGACAGTCGCACCCAGGTTTATCTGGGGAATCTGATCCAGGATGCGGTGACGCTCGATTTTACCCAGCAGCTGGGGGTGCGCACCGAGATGGCCGACAAGGGCATTGGCTCCATCGCCTATGTCTTCTCCGGGATCCCGGGCCAGGTGTGGAGCAACCCTTACCAGACGGGCAGTAATCGTGAAGAGACAGATCGGGATTCGCAAGGGGTACGACTGGGCTGGGATGAGATTTGGGGGACCAAGTTTGCCGCGAACTACACCTATCGCAAGGTTGAGATCGAGAATGAGCAGAGTGGTGCTGGATTACCCGGGTTGACCCTGGAGGAGCGAGCGCTACTGGATCGGAATGGTGAGACTCAGGCGCTCTACCTATCCTACTACTGGATGGGTAAGCAGGGCGGTATCTTGTCTCCCTCGATAACCTACACTCGCAATAATGCAGACGGTGGCGCTGCCAGCTATGACCGTTTCAGTGGCCAGCTCTCCTATGCGTGGATGCAGCCGAAATACAGTTTGGTGACCAACCTGGTGGTGAATCAGCTGCAGTACGATGAGGTTAATCCGGTGTTTGGCGAGAAGGTTGATGCGACCGAATGGGGCCTGAATGCCAATTTCTTCTGGAACAAGCTGGCGGGTGTCGACAAGCTCAGCGCCGTCTTCTCGGCCAGTTATGGCGAGTCGGATGCTAATGTCGACTTCTTCGACAGCGACATGACCCGAGTCAGTGCTGGTCTGCTCTACAAGTTCTGAGGCGGATGAGTCTCTAATCAGGCGGCGCATTGCGCCGCCTTTTTCGTGCCCGTTTAGGAACGATCCAATTCGCGGCTCAGGGTCTCGCAACCGAGTTTGAGTTGCAGTAAGGCATCATCCGTCAGGCTGAGTTGGCAGCGCATGGCTTCCGGGATCCCGGAGGCCTGTTGTCGTAGCGCCTGTCCTGCTTCAGTGAGCACTAGCACGCGAACGCGCTCATCATTTTCCCGACGTCCTCGGGTCACTAAACCTTTGGCTTCCAGGCGTTTGAGCAGGGGCGTCAAAGTACCTGAATCCAGATGCAACTGTTCACCCAGTTGCTTGACACTCACCCCATCCTCTTGCCACAGCACCAGCAGCGCCAGATATTGCGGGTAGGTCAGATCCAGCTGCTCCAGCCAGGGGCGATAGGCGCGGATCATGGCGTTAGTCGCGCTATACAGCGCAAAGCAGAGCTGGTTTTCCAGCCGCAACTGCTGGGGGTTATTCGACATGGCCACTCCGGGAAATAATATTGCACACAATTTAGTTGCGTTCATTGTAGCTCAGGTGTACAAAGAAAAGGAAATAAGTTGCACACAATTGAATTGTGTAATCAAACTATCGTATTCACAGAGGAAGACCGCCATGACTGCACTTTATACTGCCCGCGCCACTGCCACATCTGGTCGTAATGGCCATGTCGAGAGCTCAGATGGTTTGCTCTCCCTGGAGTTGGGATACCCCAAAGAGTTGGGAGGTAACGGCCTGGCAACCAACCCGGAACAGATGTTTGCAGGGGGTTATGCGGCCTGTTTTTCCAACGCCATTCTGTTTGTCGCCAAGCAGCAGAAGCAGGAGTTGAGTGCGGCACCGGTTGCAGCTGAGGTCGGTTTGCATCAGGGCGCTAGCGGCTTTGCCTTGAGCGTCAAGCTCGCCGTCACGCTGGATTTACCCCGGGAATCGGCACAGGCACTGGTTGCTGCCGCTCATCAGGTTTGCCCCTACTCTAATGCTGTGCGTGGCAATATCGAGGTACAAGTCACCGTCAATGGTGAGCCTCTAGTGGCCTGATGGATGGCTAAAATAGGCTTCGTTTGACCATTGTCCTGCTTCTTAACCACGGCTCCAGCGGCTGAATTTAGCGCTGGAGCCGGTGTGTTTTCTGGCGTTTCGGATGCTGCTGCTCCCCCTTCTTTCTCTCCTGCAACCACAGTGGGGTGGTTATCAAGCTGGTGCGGCGGCACATTTTTGGTGCGCACTATTTAATCATCCGAAAAACAAATTCTTTATTCGAATTCCAACAGCTTCTGAATGGCTATTTCGATTGCCCTTGTTTTGCGGGAAAGCCGACAAGTCAATCGGAAAAAATAGAACTATTGCTAAAAAATCAGTAATCCCCCTCCGCTCGGCACATCAGCAATAAATCCCATTAAATACAATCCATTAACATTAGTGCAACACCAAAACACCTCAAAATGCCCGATAAATAAGCAATTCGAAATTATTTGTTTGTGAATAGATCACAAATTGGTCACTTTATTGCTTCATAACAGGGGTGGGCAGCGGTTAGCCCAGTTCCAGATCACGGCGGCGAATACCTGGATTTAACATCTTTCGCTGTCTTTCGTTCGAAGAGGCTAAGGAGAAGCATCATGCGGATCAGTATTTTTGGTATGGGGTATGTTGGTGCCGTGTGCGCCGCCTGCATGGCTCAACGGGGCCACACCATTATCGGCGTTGACGTCTCGCAAGAGAAGGTTGCCATGGTCAACGCGGGCAAGTCACCGATCGTCGAGCCAGGACTGGATGAGTTACTGGCTGCCGGTAAAGCTGCTGGTCGCATTTCGGCTACCACCAATTACATGGATGCCATCTACAACAGTGATATCACCTTCATCGCTGTCCCTACTCCCAGCATGAAAAATGGTGATTTGAGCCTGGATTACATCGAGGCGGTATCCCGGGAAATCGGTTATGCCCTGCGCGATAAGAAAGAGCGCCATACCGTGATTGTGCGTAGCACAGTTTTGCCGGGGACTGTGCTCAAGGTGGTTAAACCGATCCTGGAAGATTGCTCCCAGAAGAAAGCGGGAGTCGATTTTGGCCTCGGTATCAACCCGGAGTTTTTGCGCGAGAGCACGGCGATCCGCGACTACGACGAGCCACCGATGACAGTGGTCGGAGCTTTCGATGACGAAACCGCCCGTGTCATGGCGCAGCTGTACAGTGACCTCAGCGCGCCGTTCATCTGCAAGCCGATCGAAATCGCCGAGATGATCAAATACACCTGCAACGTCTGGCATGCCACCAAGGTCGCGTTTGCCAATGAAATTGGCAGTATCGCCAAGGCCGTGGGCGTTGATGGTCGCGAGGTGATGGATGTGGTTTGTCAGGATCATAAACTCAACTTGTCCCGCTACTACATGAAACCCGGTTTTGCCTTCGGTGGATCTTGCTTACCCAAGGATGTGCGCGCGCTGAGCTACCGGGCGGGCAAGCTGGATGTCAAAACCCCCCTCATTTCATCGATCATGCCGAGCAATGAAAATCAGGTGCGTCGTGCGTTTGACATCATCGAAGGGCTGGGCAAGCGCAACATCGGCATGCTGGGGCTGAGCTTCAAGGCTGAAACCGACGATCTGCGGGAGAGTCCTCTGGTTGAGCTGGCCGAAATGCTGATTGGTAAGGGCTACAAGCTGTCCATCTATGACCGCAACGTCTCCTTCGCCAGTGTGCATGGCGCGAACAAGGATTACATCCACGGCAAGATCCCCCACGTCTCCTCCCTGTTGGCCCAGGATGAACATCAGCTGATGGCCGAATCGGATGTGCTGGTGCTGGGAAATCAGGACAAAAGCTTCCTGTCGATGCTGGAGTCCTGGCCGGATGATAAGTACCTGGTGGATCTGACCGGTTTCATGACTCATCCGTCCGATGCGAACAAGCAGGGTATTTGCTGGTAAGCGAGGTGCGCCATGACATGGATGCAACGGTTCAATGGCTGGATGTTGCTGATAGGCGCCTTGATGGGACTGGCTTTGCTGGTCCCACCTCAGGTGTTTGAGGTACATCACGCCCAGTTCCTCCTGCTGGTCGGTGCCGTGGGGCTTTGGCGTTACAGCGTCGGGTTGACCCACTACGTTCGCGGCCTCTGGTTTCGCTATGTGATTTTTCCGCGTCACAAGCGGCAAGCCCTGGTCGCGCTCAAGGAACAGCCGCCATCTCATATCTATCTGATGGTGACCAGTTTCCGTATCGATGCGCTGACAACGGCCATGGTCTATCAGTCGGTGATCCGTGAGGCCATCGATTGCGGGTATCCCGCGACCGTGGTGGCCTCCATTGTCGAGCTCTCCGATGAGTTGCTGGTCAAGGCGCTATGGCAGCAGGCGATGCCACCGGAAGAGCGGGTAAAGCTGACCTTCGTGCGGATCCCGGGAACGGGTAAGCGTGATGGGTTGGCCAATGGCTTCCGTGCCATTGCCCGCGACCTGCCGGATGACAGTGCTCTGGTGGCTGTGGTGGACGGCGATACGGTGCTGGAGTCCGGAATCATCGGCCTGACGGTGCCCTACTTTTCGCTGTTTCCCCAGGTTGGTGCCCTGACCACCAATGAATACTGCGATGTGCTTGGTAGTTACTGGATGAGTGAATGGCACAAGCTGCGCTTCGCCCAGCGGCACATCAACATGTGTTCGATGGCGTTGTCCAAGCGGGTGCTAACGCTGACGGGGCGTATGTCGCTGTTCCGGGCCAGTGTCGTGACCTCGGCAGAATTTATCGATGATGTGGAAAACGACCATCTGGATCACTGGCGCTTGGGACGGTTCAAGTTCCTGACTGGAGATGACAAGTCCAGCTGGTTCAGCCTGATGCGCCAAGGTTGGGATACCTATTACGTCCCGGATGCGGCGATCACCACGGTGGAGCATCCGCCTGATCGCAACTTCTTCCGTGCCGCCCGACAGTTGATGTTCCGCTGGTATGGCAACTCGCTGCGGCAAAACTCCCGGGCGACACGACTGGGGTTGGGGCGGCTGGGGGTCTTTACCTACTACGTACTTCTGGATCAGCGGATATCCATGTGGACAAGCATATTGGGGCTGACGGCTGCTGTGATTGCCAGCTTCAAATACTCCCCTGTCTATCTGGCGATTTATTTGCTGTGGATTGGGCTGACGCGCACTTTCGTCACCCTGATGTTACTGGCCTCTGGCCACCGCATCGGGCCGGCGTTTCCGCTGATGCTCTATTTCAACCAGATCGTGGGTTCCATGGTGAAGATCTACGTGGTGTTTCGACTGGATCGCCAGTCCTGGACCCGGCAGAGCACCAAGCTCAGTCACGATCACGGGGCATTTCAGGCCTGGTTTAACCGTTGGTCGACTCTGACGATGACCTTTTCGGCAGTCAGTGTTTTTGTGGCAATCGTGTTGCACATGGTGTGAACAGTGGGTGCCGGAAGTCCTGGCGAACAGGCTTCCGGAACCCTGGCAGGAATGATTCCGACTATGGAAGGACAAACAAAATGGCTACTCCCAATTTGAATCTGGTTCATGAAAACGAGGCGCAGCGGCGCCATGCGCGGGTCCGGATGCCGGCACGAATTATCGTCAACGATGGCCACGGTGGCCAATTTGCCCTCGAGGTGAATGACCTGTCGGCCAGCGGTTTTAGCGTGGTCGATACCAAGTCGCTGCTGAAGTTGCAAGGGCGCTATCAGGGCCGCCTGTTATTCAACTTCGAGGCGGTGGAGTTTGTACTCAATGTGCAGTTCCAGGTGGCTAACCATATCGCCGATCAGCAACGCTTCGGCTGTGAATTTCACGATCTGGGCAGCCATGAAATATCGACCCTGCGTCTACTGATCACCAAATTTCTGGGCGGTGAAATCACTCAGGTGGCCGACGTATTGTCGACTATGAACCGGGAGAATTTCACCAAGCCGCGCAAGGCACAGACCAGCGCAGGCTTGACCGGATGGCAGCGGATCCGCGCCGTGGCCGTGAGTCTAGTGTCATTGGCGATTGGGCTCAGTGCGTTCAGTTATATCGCTTTTCAACTCTACCAGACCTACTTCGTCACCGTGGCGCGCAGCGCCGTGGTGTCACAGCCGTCCGTAAGCGTACTGATGTCCCGTGATGGCACAGTGGATTATCTGGTGAAACCGGGTGATCAGGTCGTCAAGGGAACGCCTTTAGCGAACGTCAGTTCACCATTAGCCAATATCTTGCCCGGAATGATCACCAAAACCGGAATGGATGCCTCTCAGCTCAAGAGTCTGCTGGCCGGTGAGCTGAACAGTGTGGTGACTAGCCCTTGTGATTGTCAGGTGCAAAGCCTGGTGGTGGACAATGGACAGTTTGCTGACAAGGGGGCCAGTGTGGCTGTGTTGGTCCCACAAGGCAGTCAACCCTTCGTGCAGGCTCGTTTTGATTATGCGGATGGTGACAAGGTGCTGGTCGGCGGGACCGTCAGCCTGACGTTACCAGGGCAAGACAAAGCCCTGAATGGAGTGATTGAACAGGTGAGCGTGGTGGGTGATCTGAGCACTGGAGCCGCTCCGGTTCAGGGAGCTTTGCTGGCAACCATTCGTCCGCAAGAGACTCTGGATAGCCAATGGCTGCACAAGCCGGTTCAGGTCGCGCTCGGTGAACTGCGTTTGCCTGGTGAACTGGCTCGATAAGGGAGAAGCATCATGTCCATGCAAGCAGGGAGAGCAATTACGCTATTGGCCGGACTTGTGGCTGGTTGCAGCGTCATGGATGTGGATCTGGCGCGTCAACAATTGATGCAGGGTCAGAGCCCGCAGAGTGAGTCCATGTTGACCACCATGGCTGCGGCAGGCTATCAGGATGCACGTTTTGCGCTGGCGGAATGGCAGGCCAAGCAGGGTGATCCGGATGGCTTGCTGCAGGTCAAAACATGGTTGATGCAGGAAATGGATCACAGCGGGAGTGCCATTGCGGAATGGCGTTATTTGCAGTGGCTGGTGCCCGCTTCGGTTTCCATGCCGCAATGGACTCCGGAGGCGCAGCAACGCTTGGCCGAGCGGCAGCAGCGGCGTGGTGATGCGTTTGCCTTACAAGCTCGCTTGTATGCACTCCATCCGGATCAATTGGATCCTGAAACCTTGCGCCCGGCTTTCGATGCGCTGGATTTAACCGATCCGGTAAAGGCCGATCTGTGGTTGCAGGCGCAGTTGCGGCTTCCGGCCCTGCAGCTTCCGGCGCAGGAGCCGCGGCTGCAAATGGCATGTGAGCACGCCGGTGCCCAGGGCGAGGCATTGCAACATTGCTTGGCCGCCAAGCTGGCAGCCTCACGCCATGGTAGTTCCCTGGCGCTGCCGGATTGGCAAGAGCAGGTGAAGCAGGCCTATGAAGCGGGGCACTTGCAGGCCGTGGGGCTGGCAGCCCTGATGGATGATCTCGGCAGCTCCCAGCCGAATGGTCCCCAGATTCCGACGGCCATCGAGTTGGGCAAGTTGGCCATGGCAGATCCGGATATTGCGTTACGGGTTTATGACCTGCAATTGGGGCAGCCAGGGGAGGAAAGCGAGACTCAAGCGATGGAAAGCCGTTTGCAGCAACTGGCTCAGGAGGGGCACCTGCTGGCGTATTCCCAGCTGGGACGCCTGTATCTGAACTCTCCGCGTCGCGTGATCGATATTTCAAAAGCCAAAGCGTATCTGGAGCAGGGTGCCAGTACGCCGGAGGGTGCTTACTGGCTGGCGCAGATTTATCTCAGTGGCCAGCTGGGGGATGCCACCGCAGAACATGTTCAGCGCGGTGTGAGCTTGATGGTGGATGCGGCGCGTGGGGGGCATCGGAAGGCCGATGCCTATCTGGCCGAGTTGTTTGCCAAGGGCGATGGTGTGGTGCGCAACCCGGTATATGCCTACGTCTTCAGCGAGTTGGCCTTGTCGCGTTCGGAGTCGAACAAGATGACCAAACTCCAGCAATCATTGACGTTGAATGCGGCGCAAAAGAGTGCGGCTGAACAATTGCTTCGGCAGGAAGCCCAAAGCCGGGAGACTGGATTGACTCTCGAACTGGCTGGTCCGAAAACCACCAGTGATATCGTCCGCCAGGATGAGGAGCAAGGATGAAACTACGTCTATTAGCCCTATTTGTTGGAGCATGGGCCGGATTGGCTCACGCTCAATGGCAGCCGATTGTGCGGCTGAGCGCTGATTCGTTGCAAAGTGACAATACCCATCCCGATGAAGGTCGTGATGCCTATTACGTGGAGGGACAACTGCGGTGGGATGGGCAATTGACCCAACAGCAGAGTGCGCACATGGATGTTCGGGGGTTTCTCTCCGATCAGGAGCTTGATCTGCGTGATGAAGAGGTCGGGCGAACCGCTAGCAGCCAAACCGATCGCTATCTGGCGTTGCGCCAACTGTGGTGGCGCTATCAACCGCTCGGGTTGACCCCGTTTCCCGGTGAATCCATGACCATAGGGCTGCAGCGCCAGCAAAGTGAGGATGGCAACTGGTGGGATGCCAACATTGAATCTTTGAGCTGGCGTCTGGATACCACAACCACTCGCGCCATGCTGAGTCTGGGCCAGCGTTTTGACACCTACCGGAGTGGGGATAGTCAGCTGGATGCTTACGATGACAACAAGTTACGCCTCTTTGGTGAAATCAGTCAGGACTGGAGGCCCTATCAGGCGCTGACAGCTCGCTTTATGTATGCCACCCAACATGGTCAGGAGGCTGCTGAGTTCAGCACCGGTGATCCGCAAGGTGTAAACGGCAACTGGTTGTGGCTGGGTTTGGGGACGGCGTCCGAATGGTTTGTGCGTCGCCAGGAAGAGCAGCCTTTAGCTTATCACCTTGAATGGACCGCCCTGCAAGGGAAGTCCGACTTCTTGCCCCTGAGTGGCACGGCTGCGCGCTCCTACGATATTCAAGCCTGGTCGTTAGATGGGGGTGTGCGTTACGACTTCAAGTTACCGCAACGGCTGGCGGTCGGGTTGCAGTATGCCTATGGCAGTGGTGGTGCCGATGCTGATAGCTCCGAGGTGTTTGTACAAACCGGGTTGAATAACAACCGTCAGAGCTTCCTAGGTAATCGCCAATCATTGAGTCGGTTCAACGATGTGTTGCGTGCCGATCTGGGGAACCTGCAGCAATGGTCTCTGTTCACCGCCATGGAGCCATCAGCCGATCTCGAAATGGGCCTGTCCTGGTCCTGGTACCAACGAAATGACGACAGTTTGCCGATTTTCAGCGGAGGTCGTGCCTTGCCGGTCGAGCTCAATGGCAGCTCTGATCTCGGCCAGGGTATCGATCTGGTGGCCTCCTGGTATTTCCACTCGGTTCTGGACAACCCCCTTGAGGGGCGTTTGCGTCTACGTGGCTCCGGATTTGATAGCGGAAGCGCCTTCACGGCACACAGCGGTTGGGATCAGCGTTGGGTGCTGGATGCGACGTTCAACTTATAGCGCAGGAGTACAGGGATGAAATTGACCATGAGATGGAGAGGGGTGCTCAGCGCTACAGCGCTGCTCTGTAGCCTGGCGGCCACAGCGACACCCTATGAACTCAAGACGTTAGCTGCAACCGGTGTAGAGCCGGCGGAAGTCGCTTTGCCGGATGTCTCCGGTTACACCGAGGCGGCAATTCAAGCAAAGCTGGCTCCCTGGTTAAAGCGACCAGGGAATGCCAATGTCGAGCGGATGAGTACCAACGTCGAGACCCGTAAGTTTTTCATGGGTGGCCGCTTAAGCATGTGGGCCCAGATGCAGGGGCAGTTCCCGCAGGTACTCTTTGTCCGTGGCGGTCTGATGACGTTGCCCAAATTGGCGGCTGCTTTCCCTGCCGCCATCCAGTTACGAGGCAAGTCGGATTATTTGTTACGTTTGCCGCTGATTGTCGGTGCTGATGGTGCTTTGTTGATTGCACCAGGCGAAACATTGCGCATGAGTGAGGAGCGAGGCTCTTTCCTGGTTAATGCGGGAGACTGCTTTGTTTTAAAAGCTAGCCTGTTAGCTTGGCGGGAACAGGGCAATAAACCGGCACTTTTTAGTGGCGACAAGCATAAATTCCGTCCCTTCTATACCGCGTGGAGTGGTTCGGAAACCTATATGTATGGCAGTGAGATCTCTCATTTAGGATCTGCTACCACCAAGGCCTATGGAATTTCGCTCTCGGCTTTCAGTAAAAGTGATGAAATCTATGCGCCTAAGGGGATGAACCTGTCCCAGCGCCCAACCGGATGGCTGGTTGAGAACCATTTCTTTGACATGTTTTATGGCTTTTACTCCTATGAAGCCGATGATGTGGTGATCCTGCGTAATCGTTACGAAGACAACTACTACTACGGGATTGACCCGCATGACCGCTCTCGTCGCTTGATTATTGCCGAGAATCGCGTCTGGGGCACCAAGGTGCGCCACGGGATTATCGGATCGCGTGAAGTGGATGACAGCTTTATCTTCCGCAATATCAGCTTTAACAACCACTTATCCGGAATCATGCTCGATCGTTTGAGTAACCGAAA
Source organism: Pseudaeromonas sp. HNCC25DJ182 (assembly GCF_055413365.1). Lineage (NCBI taxonomy): Bacteria > Pseudomonadati > Pseudomonadota > Gammaproteobacteria > Aeromonadales > Aeromonadaceae > Pseudaeromonas > Pseudaeromonas sp. HNCC25DJ182. The sequence continues at coordinate 47,381 of NZ_JBVAYG010000005.1, forward strand.
TCTGGTTGCCCACAATGTCACCTATGGCAATGGCAGTGATGGTATTGCCATGTATGAAAGCCACGACAATCTGCTGTATGCCAATCAAGTCTTTGAGAACGCACACCACGGTATACGTTTCCGTAATAGCCGCAACATTCGCATCGTCGACAATGTGATCCTGAAAAATGGTCGCTATGGCGTCTATGGCCATATCAAGGATCTCTCCTATCAAACCTACCGCGACTTCAAGCTGGACCCTTACGAGCCTCGTTCATCTGCATCGCTACAGGGTGGTGTGATCGGATTGAACAAGAGCGGCGCTGTCTTTGTCGATGAGACCGAGCAGATGGCATTCAGTAATTTGCGCTTGGAAGAGAACGGCGGAAGTGTGCCGTTACGGGGTGATTTGCGGCCGCAGGCAGCCGAAATATTGCTGGCGCTACGACAGCAGAATGCTCAGGTGAAGTTAACCCAGACACCTGCAACTCCCGAGCCCTGAGGTGCGATATGGCAAGGATGCGCTCTCTCATAGGGTCTGAATTAACCCTGCTCTATACCTCGGTCTGGAAGGAGTACTGATATGGTCTTTTCATCCACTTTTTTCCTGCTGGTGTTTCTGCCGTTGTTTCTGGCGATCTATTACCTGACGCCGTTCCGTGGCCGCTCCATGGTCATACTGCTGGGCAGCTATGCCTTCTATGCCTGGTGGCGGGTCGATTTTCTCGGCCTGTTCATCGCCGCAACGCTCTGGAACTACTGGGTGGGTATCCGCCTGGAAGCGGCACTGGGCACACCGCAGGCCAAACGTTGGCTGGCGTTGGGTATCGGTGTCGATCTGGGCGTGTTGGCGTATTTCAAATATGCCGATTTCGGCATCGGTTCCCTGAATAGCTTGCTGACCACTTTGGGTTCCGAACCGCTGCCCTTGATGCATCTGCTGTTGCCGATCGGCATCTCCTTCTATGTCTTCGAGTCCATCAGCTACCTGGTGGATGTCTACCGCAAGGAGATACCGGCGACCCGTCGTCTGGATGATTTCGCGGCTTTCCTGGCGCTCTATCCCCACCTGATTGCCGGGCCCGTGATCCGTTTTCGTGATCTGGCGGCACAGTTTGCTCATCGCGAGCATACGCCGCAGCTGTTTGCGGCCGGGGTTGCCCGCTTCATGCAGGGCTTTATCAAGAAGGTGGTGATCGCCGACTCGGTGGCCACTATCGCCGATGCCTCGTTTGGGTTGAGCGATCCGACATTTGCCGATGCCTGGCTGGGCATACTGGCCTACACCATACAGCTCTACTTCGATTTCTCCGGCTACAGCGATATGGCAATTGGCCTCGGGATGATGATCGGCTTTCGGCTCAACGAAAACTTCAACCACCCCTATATCAGCCAGAGCATCACCGAATTCTGGCGTCGTTGGCATATCAGTCTTTCTACCTGGCTGCGGGACTATCTCTACATTCCGTTGGGCGGAAGTCGGGGAGGCACCTGGATGACCTATCGCAACCTGATCCTGACCATGTTGCTGGGTGGGTTGTGGCACGGCGCCAACTGGACCTTTGTGCTGTGGGGTGGATGGCATGGCTTGTGGCTGGCAATCGAACGTGCGCTGGGCTGGGGCAAGCAAACCCGCTTCCAACCCCTGAGCTGGTTGTTCACCCTGCTGTTAGTGATGGTCGGCTGGGTGTTGTTTCGCGCTCACAGCGTCGGCGAAGCCTTCGTCATGTACGGGGCCATGTTCTCCTGGCCCAGCCTGGAGCTGAGTCCGGATCTGAGTTTCTCCATCACCCGCATGTCTCTGGCGTTGCTGGTGGTCGGCATTCTGGTGGTGCTGTGGAGCCTGCTGCCCAATCGGGTGCCATCCCTGTTGCGGCAAGCCGTCTTGCGGCATGCCATGGCATTGCAGCTGGTGGTGCAAGTGCCGCTGTTTGCTCTGGCGATGGTGAAGCTGGTGGCATCCAGCTATTCCCCATTCCTCTACTTCCAATTCTGAGGTGCTCACGATGAGAAAGCATATCCGCTACATCAACGGGGGACTCTGGCTGGTGCTGATGGTACCGCTGGCGCTGATCTCCTGGAAGGAACTCAGTTGGCCCGCAGACGGTGGTCGCGCCTGGCTGGATGGCCGGAATGCCCGGCAAATTGAAAGTTTGTATGACGAAAAATTTGTCATGAAAGACTGGGCTACCAACGCCTGGGCTGCACTGGATTATCAGCTGTTTAACGAGGGGCGTCCGGGTGTGGTCGTCGGCAAGCAGGGGTGGTTGTTCAGTAAGGAAGAGTTTGTCTGGTCCCCCCGGGAAGCGGCCCATTTACAGGTGGCACTGGATGAAATCGCCACTGTGGCTCGCCAATTCTCGGCGGCCAATATCCAGTTATTACCAGTGTTGCTGCCAGCCAAGAGCGAGATCTACAGCGAGCAGTTGCAGCAGGTCAACCCGCAGCTGCAAGCGCGTTTGTATGAGCAAGCTCTGCACGGACTGGCAGATCGTGGGGTTTCTGTTGTTGATTTGCGCCCTCTGCTATGGCGCGCCGCTAAGCAGCAGGAAGTATTCCTGAAAAGCGATACCCACTGGACGCCGTTTGGTGCCAGTCAGGTGGCCCAGTGGACGGCGCAACAGCTTGGTCAGGAGGGGGATGGTCAACGGTTCAGCACCGAGCAGGGCGAGGCCAAATCCTATCGCGGTGATCTACTTAACTACATTCCGGTGGCGCCATATTTTGCCGACTGGGGGCCAGAAGCGGATCTATTAGTGACGCCGGTGACGCTGGATAACGGCGGTGGCGACGACCTGCTGGCTGACGTTCCTGCCATTACTCGCCTGCTGATTGGTACCAGCTACAGCGCCAACGAAGCCTGGAACTTTGCTGGAGCCATCAAGCAGGCCACGGGAGCGGACTGGGTCAACTATGCCGAACAGGGCAAGGGGCCATTCCAGCCAATGCGCACCTGGTTAGCTGATAACCCGTTAGCTAAAACCGAGATTCGCCAGGTGATCTGGGAAATCCCGGTTCGTTATCTGGTGCAGCCGTTACCGAAACCCGAGTCCTGAGATACGAGTGTTCGATGATTTTAAGGTCAACTGGTTCCATTCAAGGAGTAATGACAATGAAAAAATGGATGATGAGTGTCGTGATGGGTGTTGCTCTGTTTCTGACCCACCCAGCGTACGCGGGTGATGCCGCACTCTATGGCGCAATAGCTCCGGCCAATGCGGGGTTCTTTCGCGTCATGAATGCCGACTCCACGCCGCTGAGTGTCGAGTTTAACGGCAAGTCCTTCACTCTGGCTGGTGGCAATTGCAGCCCCTATGCCTTTGCGGTGGCTGGAAATTACACCCTGAAACTGAACGGACAAGCATTGCCTCTTACTTTAAGTAAAGGCAGTCAGCAAACATTCCTGTGGCAATCCGGCAAAGCCACACCGGTCACTGAGCAACCGTTCAAAGACAAGGCCAAGGCGCGACTAGCCTTATACAACTTGACGACCGATGCTCTCTCACTACAAACGGCTGCAGGCAAGTCCATCATCGGACCGGTACAGTCTGCTGCGTTTGCCAGCCGGGATGTCAATGCGGTCAAAATGCCGTTCAGTGTGGGTAAAGAGGGCCAAGTTCTAGCCAGTACGGCGCCGATCATGCTCAAACGTGGGCAGGCCACCAGCTTGTTTGCGCTGACCGTGAGCGGGCAAACCAAGATCAGTGTTGTGGAGACTCCGCAATGAACGGCCTGATCTCGTTACCGATGCTGCGTTACTCGGTATCGGGAGCTCTGCTGGCTGTGGCCACGTCGGCTACCGCCGCACCTGAGCCGATTGCCGTGGAACCGATTTATAAACCGGAGCCTTGCTGCCAGCTCTGCCCGGCGGCACTGGAGCAGAGCAATTACAAGGGCAGTGAGCTGGAGTCCATGTGGCCAGTCGTTGAGGGGAAAGACGGTTGGCTGTTCCGCGCTCGCAGTGATTTTGCGACCGAGTTTGGTCCTAAACCGGCGGTGATGGCGATGCTGAAACAGTTTGTGGAGGCATTGGATCGTCGCGGCTCCCGCTTGATGATGATCTATACCCCCAGTCGCGGTTTGATGGAACGCGACAAGAGTGCCACGCCCTTTAATTACCCGTTAGCGTTGAAAAACTACCGGCAGACGTTGGCCGATTACCGCAAGATGGGAGTCATAACCCCACCTCTGGATCAACTGATTGGCCAGATGGCGGAGGATTATTACTTCAAGCGGGATATTCACTGGACTCCGGCAGGTTCAAAGGCGACGGCCAAGCTGTCAGCGCAATTGATCAAGCAGGAGCCATTCTACAGCCAGCTTCCGGATAAGCAGTACAGCACCCAGGTCAGCGGTTACTCACCGATTGATGGATCCATGCACCGGGCGGCCAAGCAGCTCTGCCAGCAGGGCTATCCGATGCAGTACTGGAATGAGTACCAGACCACTGAAACCTCCGGTGCCGATGATCTGCTAGCCGAGGAGAGCAGCCCCCAGATCGTCTTGCTGGGCACCAGCTTCACGGCTCTGCCCAAATTCAACTTCGATGGCTTTTTGCGTGAAGCATTGGGCAAGGATGTCATGAATGTGGCGATGACCGGGGGGGAGGATCGTGGAGCCTGGTTGGAATATCTCCCCTCGGACGGGTTTCAGAAAGCTCCGCCCAAATTGATCATCTGGGAAACACCATCCCATTACAGTCTTTCAGATAAGTCACTGTTTCGGCAGTTAATTCCTCTGGTTGATAACGGCTGCGCCAACAGTACTCCCATCATGGAAGGGAAACAGGAGATCCAGCCCACTGCGGGGCAGAACGAGTTGGTGTTCAGTCAGGAGTTGCTCAAGGAAAAAGCCGGCGAGCTGGTGATGGATATGACGGTGAGTGATCCGACCGTGCATGAGCTCGAAGTCACTGCCTGGTACGGCAACGGGACTTCTGAAGCGTTCAAGGTGAAGCAGAACTCCCGGGCGAATACCGGAGGTCGCTTTGTCTTTTTGCTGGCACAAGATGAGTCGCGCCATGACCAGTCCTTTATTTCTCTGGATTTGACCAAGGTGAAATCCACTGAAAGCAAGGTGTCTATCGCGACCAAGGTGTGCCGTCAGAATGAGCAGCCTGGTCTGCAAACGGCGAGGAGATAACGGATGCGTTGGTGGTTATGGCTCTCGATGTCCGGTTTGCTCTGTGCAGTAACAGCTGACGCTGCGCAGTTGTCTGCGCCATCTGGATTCTATAATCCAGGCTTGCAGCTGCGAGCCTCGGCCAAGAGCGTGACTTGTTCCAAAGTCGCCGTTTATCGGGGGTCATTGACCTTTCCGAGTAAATACGAGGGGTCAGGGCCTGCTCGCGACACCATCAACCCGGATTCTCAACGGGAATTTGAGCGCTTGACCAAGCCGATGAGCGATCTGCAGCAACAATCGGCCAGCCTGAGTGATCGCCTGTTCAAGGGCAAGGGGAGTGTCCAGGATTTGCAGTGCCTGCTGTCGCTGTGGCGGAGCTGGGCGCAGGAGCATGCGCTGGAAGATGAGACCCCGAGCCCTGTTGGTCGTGCGGTTCGGAAATGGACACTGAGCGCTATTGCGGTGAACTATTTAAAGGTACAGCTGAACCTTGGTGCTCAAATCCCGTCCGCGGATCGGCAACTGATAGAGGGCTGGATTGGTGCCCTGGCAACCCAGGTCCAGAAGGATTACAGCAACCGGAGCGAGAAACAGACCAACAACCACGATTACTGGGCGGCCTGGGGCGTCATGGCCAGTGCCATTGTTCTGCAACGTCAGGATTTGTTCGATTGGTCCTACGGTATTTATCAAACCGCCATGGCGCAAATTACGACCGATGGTTTCTTGCCCAATGAGCTCAGACGTAAAACGAGAGCCGCCTCTTACCATAACTTTGCCTTACAGCCTCTGGTGGTGTTGGCGGCCTTTGCCCAAGCCAATCAGCAACAACCGTTAGTGTTGGGGCAGCACGCTCTTGACCGACTGGTGAACAGCGTGCTGACCAGCATGGATAATCCGGCGCTTATCGAACAAGCCGCCGGCGCTCAACAAGTTCAGGAGGATCTGCGCACAGGCGGGCGTCTCTCTTGGATGGCCTCTTATGTCTCTATTTCTCACGACGATCGTTCTCTGTCGTTAATTAAGCAGCTGATGCCGTTGCGGACCAGTCGTCTCGGCGGCGATCAAAGTTTTATCTACCTTCGTGACCGCCCGGAGCTCTATCCCGAGCGGCGCAAGACCCAATAGACCCGGTACAAGGAGTGTTCCCATGATTCCAGTTATTCTCTCTGGTGGTAGCGGCTCTCGCCTCTGGCCTCTGTCCCGCAAGCAACACCCGAAGCAGTTTTTGAATCTGCTGGGTGAACACACCCTGTTACAGCAGACGGTTATGCGCTTGCCGGAAAAACCATTCGGTAAACCCTTTCTGGTCTGCAACCACCTGCATCGTTTCGTGGTGCGGGAGCAGTTGCAGGAGATCAAGCGCGAACCCAGTAACGTGTTGCTGGAGCCCTTTGGCCGTAACACGGCCCCGGCGGTGACCCTGGCGGCCATGCTGATCCAGGAGGAAGAAACCGTCGATGATCTGATGCTGGTGTTGCCCGCGGACCATGTAATCCGTGACGTACCGGCTTTCCATGCCGCGCTGGAGCGGGCGCGGGTCGAGGCCGAGAAGGGCAAGCTGGTGCTGTTCGGCATTGTGCCGACGGCACCGGAAACCGGCTATGGCTATGTGAAGAGCTCCCAGGTCAATGGTCTGGAGGCGGTACCGGTAGAACGCTTCGTTGAGAAGCCAGATCAGCAGACGGCGATGAGTTTTCTGGCCAGTGGCGACTACTTCTGGAACAGCGGCATGTTCATGTTCAAGGCCAGCCGCTTCCTAGACGAGGTCAAAGCCCTGCAACCGGATATCTACGATACCTGCCAGTTGTCGCTGGAGCGCAAGTACCGGGATCTGGACTTCTGGCGTCTGGATGCCGACAGCTTTGCTTTTTGCCCGGATGACTCCATCGATTACGCCATTATGGAGCGGACCCAGGATGCTGTGCTGGTGCCGCTGCAGGCGGGCTGGAGCGACGTCGGCAGCTGGTCGGCGCTGTGGGAAGAGCAGGAAAAAGATGAGCAGAGCAACTTCCTCAAGGGCAACGTCGAACTCCAGCAGAGCGAGAATTGCTACGTCCACACCACCCATCGCATGGTCAGTCTGATCGGCATGAAGAACACAGTCGTCATCGAGACCAAGGATGCGGTGCTGGTGGCGGATCTGGATCAGGTGCAGGACGTCAAAAATGTGGTGAAGAAGCTGGAGCAGGCCGGTCGGCAAGAGGCGCAGCATCATCGCGAGGTGTATCGCCCCTGGGGCAGCTATGACGCCATCGATCAGGGCCAACGCTTCGGGGTCAAGCACATTACGGTGCAACCGGGGCAGAGTCTCTCCTTGCATCGGCATCTGCACCGCGCCGAACACTGGGTGGTAGTCCACGGTGTCGGTGAGGTGACCATTGGCGAGCAGTCCTTCCTGATCACCGAAAATCAGTCCACATATATTCCGCAAGGTGAATTTCACCGCCTGGCCAACCCGGGCAAGGTGCCGCTGGAAATCATCGAAGTCCAGACCGGCACCTTTCTCGGTGACGAAGATATTGAACGGGTGGCCGATGTCTATGGCCGGGTCGATCCTCATGACCCCTTGCCAGCCAGCAATCTGCTGATGGCCTCCGGCATTCGCATTCTGCCGGCTAACTAATCAACACAGCACAAGAGGGATCTGGAGATGGAACAACTGAGCTGCTTCAAGGCTTATGACATTCGAGGCCGACTGGGTGATGAGTTGAATGAGGAGATCGCCTACCGGATTGGCCGCGCGTTTGCCTACTATCTGGGGGCCAAACGGGTGGTGATCGGTGGCGATGTGCGGTTGTCGACTCCGGCCCTGAAACAGGCGTTAGCCCGCGGGCTGATGGATAGCGGTGCCGATGTGATCGATCTGGGATTGACCGGCACCGAGGAGATCTACTTTGCCACCTGGCATCTGGGGGTGGATGGTGGCATCGAGGTGACCGCCTCCCACAACCCGGCTGACTACAACGGCATGAAACTGGTGCGCGAGGGCAGCAAGCCGATCAGTGGCGATACCGGCCTGAACGAGATCAAGCGGCTGGCCGAAACCCGGGACTATGGTCCGGAAGCCAAGTTACCCGGCCATTATCTGCAGCAGAGTGTGGAAGAGGCCTATGTCGCTCACCTGCTGACCTATCTGGACTTGGCCCAGTTGCGCCCACTCAAGCTGGTGACCAATGTGGGCAATGGTGCCGCCGGGCATGTCATCGACGCGCTGGAGAAGCGCTTCAAGGTGCTGGGCGTGCCGATCAGTTTCATCAAGCTGCATCATGAGCCGGATGGGCATTTTCCCCATGGTATTCCCAATCCCTTGCTGCCCGAGTGTCGGGAAGACACCACGGCAGCGGTCAAGGCCTATGGCGCCGATATGGGCATTGCCTGGGATGGGGACTTCGATCGCTGCTTCCTGTTCGACGAGAAGGGCGCTTTTATCGAGGGCTATTACATCGTTGGCCTGCTGGCGGAATCCTTCCTAGTCAAGCAGCCCGGCAGCCGCATCATCCATGACCCGCGACTGGTGTGGAATACCCAGAGCATTGTCACCCAAAGCGGCGGTGTGGCGGTGCAATCCAAGACCGGTCACGCCTTTATCAAGGAGCGGATGCGCGCCGAGGATGCCCTGTATGGCGGCGAGATGAGTGCACACCATTACTTCCGGGATTTTGCGTATTGCGACAGTGGCATGATCCCCTGGCTGCTGGTGATCGAGCTGCTCTCCCGGCGCCGTCAGCCGCTCTCGACGCTGGTGGCCGAGCGCATCGCCGCTTACCCCTCATCCGGGGAGATCAACAGTGTGTTGCCCGACCCGCAGGCTGCCATTGCCCGGGTGCTGGCCCACTATCAACCGCACGCCACCCTGATTGACCACACCGATGGCATCAGTCTGGAGTTCGAGGCTTGGCGTTTTAATCTGCGCAGCTCGAATACCGAGCCTGTGGTGCGCTTGAACGTCGAGTCCCGCGCTGATATCCACTTGATGGATCACAAGACCCATGAAGTGTTGACGCTGCTACGCCAGGAGGGTTAACCATGTTGTCATTATCACCACTGAGTCCGGAACTAGCCGGAACCCGGATCGCCGAAGAACCCGCTTCCGAATTGTTGCCCGGTCTGTCTGCCCAGCAATTGCAGCGGCCGTTGAAACTGCAAAATAGCGTCCAGCCTTATGCCTGGGGGACTACGGATGTCCTGCCCTGGCTGCTGGGTGTCGCCAACCCCTCCGGGCAGCCCCAGGCCGAGATCTGGGTCGGAGCCCATCCCAAGGCTCCCTCCTGGGTGAATCTGCCCAGCGGCAGTGTGCCACTGGATCGGGTGATTCAGGCCGAGCCCCAGCTGTTGCTGGGGCAATCGGTGGTGGCGCATTTTGGTCATGAGCTGCCCTTCCTGTTCAAGATCCTCTCGGCCGGCTCCCCCCTGTCGATCCAGGTGCATCCGAACAAACAGCAGGCGCAACAGGGATTTTTGCGCGAGGAGCTGGCCGGTATTCCGCTGGCCGCCGGGCATCGCAACTACAAGGACCCGAATCACAAGCCCGAGTTGATCTCGGCCTTGACGCCGTTTGCCGCCATGGTCGGCTTTCGGCCGATCCCCGAGATGATTCACCTGCTGCAACTGCTGGGCGTCAAGTTGTTCAACAACTGGATCCTGGAACTGGAGGCCAAGGGCGTCGAGGCTCTGGAGCCTTTTTACCAATGGGTCCTGGAGCTCCCGGCCGAGGAGGTGCGCCGCACCCTGGCTGCGGCTGCCCCCAGCATCAAGTACCACAAGCAACCGGCCTTGCTGGAGATGGCCCGTCTGGCCCGTGCTTATCCCGGTGACAGCGGTGCCTTTGCGCCCCTGTTGCTGAACCTGGTCTATCTCAATCCGGGCGAGTCGCTGTTCCTGCCGGCGCGGACGCCTCATGCCTACTTGCGCGGGACCGGAGTGGAGGTGATGGCCTGCTCGGATAACGTGCTGCGCGCCGGCCTGACCGACAAGCATGTGGACAAACCTGAGCTGCTGGCTACGGTCGAGTTCAGCATCATGTATCCGGAAGTATTGCGACCGGACTATGTGGGTATCGAGCAGGTTATTCCGATACCGGTGGACGACTTCCGGCTCAGCTTTTTGCGGCCGGATGGTCCGACGCCCTTCCCGGTTGGCGGACAGGGAGAGATTGAATTGTTGTACGGGTTACGCGGCCAGATGACGCTCACCTCGGCCGAGGGTGAAACCTGGTCGTTGGGACCCGCCGATGCGTTGCTGCTGCCTGCCGGTGGTGCGGGCTACACCTTGAGTGGCAAGGGCAAGTTAGCCTGGGCCCGGGTGAATCAGAGCGTCACGCAATAAGCGGTTGTTCCAGCATTGCCCTGGACTTTCTCTGGGGCCTCACAACAAAACGGCTCCCATCGGGAGCCGTGTTTATCTCTGATATCCAGCACGGGATTTACAGTTGTACCTCGTGAGCGGTGGCGCTGATCTTGTGGATCGCCAAGTCAGCCCCTTCGTGTTCTTCTTCCTGGCTCAACCGCAGGCCGACGACCTTGGCCATGATGCCGTAGATCACCAGGGCCCCGATCACCGCAATGGCAACGCCCATCAGGGTGCCGATCAGCTGGCTCATGAAGCTGACGCCGCCCATACCGCCCAGGGCTTCGCTGCCGAAGATACCGGCAGCGATACCACCCCAGGCACCACACAGGCCATGCAGCGGCCAGACCCCGAGTACATCGTCGATCTTCGGTTTGCGTTGCAACCAGGTGAACACCAGGATGAAGATGGCGCTGGCAACACCACCGACCACCAGAGCGCCCACCGGATGCATCAGGTCGGAACCGGCACAGACCGCGACCAGACCGGCGAGTGGGCCGTTATGGATGAAGCCGGGATCATTACGGCCCAGCAGCAGCGCGACCAGGGTGCCACCGACCATGGCCATCAGCGAGTTCACCGCCACCAGACCACTGATCGCCGACAGCTTCTGCGCCGACATCACATTGAAACCAAACCAGCCGACGATCAGGATCCAGGCGCCCAGCGCCAGCATGGGAATATTGGACGGAGCGAAGCCGACAGTCTGGCCATTGCGGACTCGTCCACGTCGGGTGCCGAGCAGGATCACGGCGACCAGACCAATCCAGCCGCCCACCGCGTGAACCACCACGGAGCCGGCAAAGTCATGGAACGCCGCGCCGAACTGGCCCTGCAGCCACTCCTGCACCCCGAACCGGCCGTTCCAGGCGATCCCTTCGAACAGCGGATAGACCAGGCCGACAATCAGGAAGGAGCAGGTGAGCATGGGATAGAAACGAGCTCGCTCGGCAATACCACCGCTGACAATCGCCGGGATTGCCGCCGCAAAGGTCAGCAGGAAGAAGAACTTAGTCAGATCAAAACCATGGTTGGCAACCAGGGTGTGGGCGCCGCTCATAAAGGTTTGGCCGTAAGCCAGACAATAGCCGAAGAAGAAGTAGGCCAGCGTGGACACGGCGAAATCGGTGATGATCTTGACCAGGGCGTTGACCTGGTTCTTGCCGCGGACGGTGCCGAGCTCCAGAAACGCAAAACCTGCATGCATGGCCAGCACCATGATGGCACCCAGCAAAATAAACAGGGTATCCGAGCTGGTAACCAGTGTTGCCACTGCATTGTTTACATCCACCACAACTGACCTCCATCGCTACAAAATGGCGCAACCGGCATCCTGGGTTCGCCTTGTTCCGGGTTGTATTGTTTTTGTTAAGCACATTTTTCGCGCAATCGAACCAACTGGGGGAGTTCTTCTGGTGCGCGGCGCAGTGCATATACACAAAGCGTACCAACTGGATCAGCGGTCGGAGGCTTTATGGATAACCTTATGATGAAAAAGGATAAATAGAGACAGAACCACGGCGACTTCCCCTCCGGTGTTCGCCAGCATCAAGCACTAAAATGGAGCATCAAAACAGTGCAAAGCACCAACAGTAGGAGAGTGAGTCCTGCGGCTGGATGCCGCAGGGCCCGCATTAATGAGAGAAGGTATCGGCGCGAAAGGTCGCCTCGAGGGCTTGCTGGTAGCTGGCAGGCTCGAATGTGGGCTCCTTGCCCAGCAGGGGGTGCAGCACTGGCTGTGGCAGATCGGGAATAAACTGGCTGTTCCCGAGCAGTGCCCGCGTAACTTGCCCGGCCTGGAATAGCTGGCGTACGTTCCGGTATTGCTGGTTCAGCGGACCGCTGCCTGCACGGCTGAAGGCCATGAACGGGATCCGGAACGTCAGCTCCGTCTTGGCATGAGGGGGTAATACCCGGGTTCCGGCGCTCATCAGATAGGGTTGGTGATCACCAAATGCCAGCAACAGATAGCGTTTGCCACTGGCATCCAGGCCATCGATCAGACTTTGCAGCGAGGCCATGGCATCTACCACACCGGTGTAGTAGGTATTCAGAGTCTGGCGGTCACTTTCACTTTCGCCAGGGCAAGCCGCCTCCAGCTCTTGCTGACCGTAACGACTCTGGTTGAATGGGCCATGTCCCTGCATGGTGACGGCATAGAGGAGTTGAGGAGCCGAGTCGGCTTGGCTCTGTTCCAGAATCCGCTGCACCAGCGCCCGGTCGCTGGTATAAAAACCTTTCTGATCCAGGGTATTGAATTCGCTGTCGAAATGACCGTGCTGGTAACCCAGCGCCGGTATAGCCTTATCCCGTCCCCAGAAATTCTGTTTGTAGGGATGATAGAAGTGAGTGCTGTATCCCATGGCTCCCGCACTGCGAGCCAAACCCGCCGCCTGATCGGCCAGATAGTAGTAGGGCACTATGCCCTGTTTCAGCAGACCTACCGGTAAACCGGTATTCATCTCGAACTCGGCCAGCACTGTCATGCCGCCCGTGGTCGGGGAGTGGATCTGTTGCTGCACCGCCTGCACCGTTGCCGGCAGCCTGAGCACCGGTGCCGGTTTGCAGATGCCGCCTTCCCAGCCCAGCCAGAGCGCCTCATATTGCATGACGATGACCAGATCCCAGGCCGGTTGGTCTGTGGCGTTGGTATCAGGGCTCATCAAGGGTTGTTGCAACGGGGAGGCTGCAGCCGGGTAGCTATAGATGGAGCTGCCGGAGACCAGGCCGTTGATCAGATCGAACAGATAGAGGGATGGGCCTCGGCGCACCATATCCCTGTGGTAACTGGTTTCGTTATTGAAATAGTTGATATTCGGGCCGAGCACCGTATTGCTGGCCTGAATGGCGAACACACTGAAGCCGAAGAAGGTGACGAGGACGGCGACGAAACGCAGCAGCCAGTTGAACCAGCGCAGGCGCCAGAGCAGGATCAGCAACGAAGCACCGATCCCGCCGACCCAAAGCCCGTGGTCGCCGATCAGGATCTGCAACAGGCTGACCAGATTGTTCAGGTCATCCCCACCCAGCGAGGTACCATAGATGCTGATTTTTGCAAAGTTGGCGAGTAGGCCGATGGCGAACAGCAGGGTGAAGATCAGACCCATATACAGATGACGACCGACCAGCACACTGACGAGCCAGCCGAGGGTCATCAGGCTCCAGGAGAGGTAATAGTGGTTGATCCGGTATTCGGACCAGACCAGAAACTCACTGACGCGGAAACAGAAGGTGGCATGGAGCAGTAGAAAACAGAGGTTGGCCAGCAAGATGGTGCCGGTGATCCGCCAGCGCAGTCCCTGGCGCAGCACGGGCGCCAATACTCGCAGTAATCCCCAGCACAGTAGCAGGGTTGCGCTCAGGCTCAGCAGCATGCGCTGCAGACTAAAACCGCTCTGGGGCAAAGAGCGGATCAGCTGGGGCGTATTGAATGCGGCTGAGGGCTCGACCCCGGAGCGGGCGATTTCTACCGTCAATTGATACTGTTCGGCGAGCGATTCTTTCAACACCCGGATGCTGGCTGCGAGCGACACTTCACAACCACCTTGATGCAGACACTCGGAGCTCAGTCCTTCGCGGGGACCGACCGCCAGATCAATATGGCTGGCTTCCTGGCTATCGGGCCGACTCAAGCGGTAGACGATGTGATCCCCCGGTTTCAGGGGCTGGGTGAAACGCCAATTGGCATCCAGCACCGCATAGGTGCCGCGATCATCATTCTTGTAGATCATGCCCATATTCTGCAGTTCGGCGACGTCGCCGAATTGCAGATGATAGGCCGGATAGAGCAGTCCCTCGTCCCGAACCACCGGCAGCAATAAGACCAGCAACAGCAAGAGCCCCAGTAGACCGAGCAGCATACGCTCGAGCGGAGAGGCCGTTCTGGCATCAGGATGACGGAATATGAAACGGTGACGCATGTGCGGTTTCTCTCAAGCCGGTCGCGGGAGGCAATAGATTGCTAAGCAAGTCTCTTGCCGGATCGACCGATGGTGGAGAGCTATCGCTGACCTGTCAATTCCGGCAGTGCAATATCCGGCGCTGGTCGACAGAAGTCGAGGTTCGACCAGCGCAAATACGGTCGGGCAATAACAAACTCGAGGCCTATGCGGTGGCGGCTAGGCTGAGGCGATAGTAGGTACTGGCTTTCTCGAACAGCCGTAGTTGCTCCATCAGCTCGGCGAGTGCGCGGTAGGTGGTCGCATCAGGCTCCAGAGCCAGGGCGCGTTCCAGATACGCCTGGGCCGCTTCAAAATCCCGCTGCCGCAACAGCAAGGAGCCGATGGCCTGCAGCAGTGAGGCGGATGGTTGTGACTCCTGCTGTTCCCATTTTTGCAGTTGGGCGAGCAGACGGGGGGCGGACTGCCTCAGCAACGGGATTACCAGCAACAGTGCCGGCTCAGCATGCCGTTTCAGACCCTCTTGCAGCAGCTCGAGGGCTTGAGCCTCTTCGCCCTGGCGGATCAGGGCTCCTGCCGCGGCGGCCTGCAGCGCCGGATCCTGCTTCAGACTCTTCGGCAACTCGCGCCACAAGGTTTGTACACCGCTG
The DNA here is from genome assembly GCF_055413365.1 of Pseudaeromonas sp. HNCC25DJ182. Taxonomy (NCBI): domain Bacteria; kingdom Pseudomonadati; phylum Pseudomonadota; class Gammaproteobacteria; order Aeromonadales; family Aeromonadaceae; genus Pseudaeromonas; species Pseudaeromonas sp. HNCC25DJ182. The sequence goes on from NZ_JBVAYG010000005.1 coordinate 62,382, forward strand.
GCGCCACCGGTACGGGCCTGCTCCTCGAACAGTGCCGGATAGATCTGCTGCTGCAACTGCCGCTGCTCTTCGCCGCTCAGCTGTTTGCGCTTTTGCAACTGTGGCAGCAGGGCCAACAGGGGGGCCCAGTGTCCCAGCGCCTGATAGCACTCCTTGAGCAGTTGCTGGATCACGGCATGTTGCGGGTGGGCCTGATTGAGGTTTTCCAGCAGGGTTTCGGCCTCGGCATATTGCTGCTGGCGCAGCAACAGCCGGGCCCGGATCAGGCTGACGGCCAGCGAGGCGCGAGGATGCTGGGCGGCCGCCTGTTCCAGATATTCGTCGCGACGGGCATGTTCGCCCTGAGCCTGAGCCGCCTCTGCGGCACTGAGATAGTTCAGCAAGGCTTGTTCACTGTCCGGGGCGCTCTTGCGCATCAGAGTTTCAGCCTGCCGAAATTGACCTTCGGCCAGGGCCAGGGTGCCCGCGAGGGTGCGCTCCCGGGCTTTCCGGCGACGGCGATTCCCCAGCCAGAGCCGAGTCGAGCCCTTGATGCCAAACAGTCGCACCGCCACCCGCTCCAGCAGCAATAGGGTCCCGTAGAGGATAAAGGCCAGAATGGCAGCGCTGATCACCGTCATCTCGATGGTGTACTCGCCGATGGCAATCAGGACATAACCTTTGTTGCCCGCCAGTAACGGACCGCACAACAAGGCCGCGCCCAGGATCCCGAGCAGTAACAGTATCCGAATCATGGTCGTCTCCTCACTGGGCCATCAGGTGTTGCAGCCGTTGATGGACCAACTCCTCGAGCTGGTGCTGACTCTGGAATTGCTTGGGATAATCCAGCACCACGGGTTGTTCCAGCAGTTTGGCAATCTCGCCATGCATGTATTGGCTGGTGCTGTCATTGGGGTCGAAGTACTGCTCCAGCCAGCTATCCGCCTTGGTCAGATTGTCTTCGTAGACGGCTTGCTGTTCGCGGTAGATGGCCAGCTGAGCCTGCAGCAAGCGAGTCTTCAGATTCTCCTTCAGATACCAGGTTTGTTGCGGGGAGATCAGCGCTTCGGTATCGCCATTGCGACGCCGTATGGTGATGAAATTCTCGGTGAAGGCGGTCCAGCTCTTCTTCAGATTGCTCTGCCAGTCTCCCGGGTCATTACTGAGTGCGGCATCCGCTTCCCCTTCGGGGGCCGGTGGTGGATTGATGCCGAGCAACGTCAGCTGATCCACGTTGTCGATGAGGGCGCCGAGACGCAGTACCAGACCTTCCCGATCGAGTAACGGCAGCTCCTTGAGTTTGACCAGATCGCTGGTCAGCGCCTGCCGCAACGGCAACAGGCTGGCATCGTTGAGATCCCGCAAGCGGTTATCGGCCTCGACCAACAACATCTGGGCGGCGGTGGCGTCCCGCTCCAGCCACAGTTTGCGTCCGGCCATGCGCACCAGATAGTCGGCTTCGGCCAGCAACCAGTCGTTGGGGCGACGGCTCTCCAGACGCAGCAGTTGTTTTTCCAGCTGGGTCTGTTTGTCACTCAGCTGCTGCTGGCTGGTGCTCAGGTTTTGCAGCTGTTGTTGGCGCTGCAGGTCATTTTCTTGCAGCGCCGGTTGCTGCTGTTGCAACGCCACCAATTGCAGTTCCAACTGGTGCAGGGCCGCCGTCTGTTGCTGGCTGCGCCAGGTGTCGTACAGGTAGGCAGCCGCGCAGGCGGCAAGGAGCAGCACGATCGCCAGAGCGCCCAGCCAGTGGTTGCGCCAGCCGCCACTGTGATTCGGCTGTGCCGGAGCAACCGCAGCGGCTACGGGTGGGTTCACCGAGGCGTCGTTGTCCGGAAGCTGGGTGGCTGGTACTTGTTCTGTCATGCCTTAATTCCTCTTGCCGAGAGCCGCCACCATGGCAGCATGAGTAGCCCCCTGCGCCACGCGGGCTGCAGGTAGACCGGCTTCAGCCACCAAGGTGGCAACCCGGTGGCTGGGTACAATGATCTGCAAGCTGTCGAGCCAGTGGCGGTCCTGGTCGGGGATCAGCTGTAAAAGGCGGCGCAATATTTCGCCGCTACTGATGATAACACTGTCGACTCCGACTGTACGCCACTGTGTGCACAGCGCCGGGCCATCGAGTTCGGGCCATTGTCGCTGGTAGCATTCGCCATAGTGAACCTCGGCGCCACGCTGCCGTAACTGCTCGGCCAGGAACTCCCGTCCGCCATCGCCGCGCAGGATCAGCACCCGTTGGCCCTGCACCGTCATCAACTCGGGCAGTGCCAGCAAGCCTTCACTGCGGGCATCGACCGGGGTTATGGCGTCGATGTGGCAGGCCTGCCAGCTGGCCGCAGTGGCACTGCCGACGGCAAAGGTGGGGATCCGGGGCCAGGACTTGGCCTGTTGTTGCAGCCAGAGATCGGCTTGTTCCACCGCATGGGCACTGATGGCAATCAGCAGGTCATGGCTGCGCAGTAATTCCGGCAAGGCGGGCAAGTCACGGCCGGGCACAATCTGCAACAAGGGGCAGAGCTGGGGCTGGTGACCCGCCTGCCGCAACAAGCGGGCTAACTCACTGGCCTGAGGTTCCGGGCGCAGGATGAGCGGGGTCATGAACCATAGACTCCACTCAGGATTTCGGCCGCACCCATAGCGAGCAACTGCTCCGCCAGAGCGGAGCCCAAGGCTTCGGCTGCAGCGGCCGGTCCCCGTTGTTCGGCGCGCAGCACCAGGCTGCCGTCGGGGCGTCCCACCAGTCCCCGTAACCACAGCTCGTCGCCCTCCTGTTCGGCATAGGCGCCGATAGGAACCTGGCAGCCACCTTGCAAGGCGCGGTTCATGGCACGCTCGGCCAGCACCCGTTGCCGGGTTGGCGCGTGCTCCAGCGGCGCCAGCAGCGCCAGCAGCTCCTGGTCATCCAGTCGGCACTCGATGCCGACCGCCCCCTGGCCGTTGGCGGGCAGACTCTGCTCCGGGGACAGCAGGGCTGTGATGCGCTCCGGCATACCGAGGCGTTTGAGGCCGGCCGCCGCCAGAATGATGGCGTCGTAATCGCCGGCATCGAGTTTGGCCAACCGACTGTTGACGTTGCCGCGCAGATCCAGGATCTGCAGATCCGGGCGCTGGGCGCGCAGCTGGCATTGCCGTCGCAGGCTGGAGGTGCCGACCCGACTGCCGGCAGGCAGTTCGGCGAGAGAGGCGAAGCGGGTGCTGACGAAGGCATCGCGGGGATCTTCCCGCTCGCAGATGATGCATAACCCCAAACCGGTTGGAAATTCCACCGGCACATCCTTCATCGAATGCACGGCGATATCGGCTTCCCCGGCCAGGATGGACTGCTCCAGCTCCTTGACGAACAGTCCCTTGCCGCCGACTTTGGCCAGCGGACTATCCAGGATCTTGTCGCCCTTGGTGCTCATCGGCACCAGTTCGATCCGTAATGCCGGATAGAGGGCTTCGAGGCGTGATTTGACATGGTTGGCTTGCCACAGAGCCAGCGGGCTCTTGCGGGTGGCGATGCGAATGCTTGTTCTCATGGTCACAATGGCAGGGGGAGGAGTGGCCGAATAGTACCACTCTTGCCAGTCAGCTGCATGGGGGGCTACAGAGCTGCGTGCAGCGGATGCTGACCGAGTGGCTGGCTTGGGATGCATAACGTGATCTGGTTCGCATGAATCCGTGCAATGGTTCCTTGAGGGCGGTTACATTTGCGGCCCATATCATGATTAATCGATTCACTAACGAGGGGTGGTTTTAGGTGAGGAGAAAAGGTTTACCGGGCTGTTACCTGTTGTTACCATGCTCACACTTTTGCCCGAATTCGGTGCGATTCGGGTCTGGATGTTCGTGGGATTAAGGTCAGTCGGTTGCCACATGAATTCGCAACGCTCATAGCCCGCTATGATGCGATGAATCAGACCAGGACTGAGCGTGCATTGGAAGCAATGAGTCAACATGGCCAGCAGCTCTTCGAGTTGTTGCCGGTCTTGTTTCATTTCAACCATCCGCTCCTGCCAGGCTATGTCTCCGGCGAAGTGCCGCACGGCATCGCCAGCTTCGAGCTGTCCGCCAGTCAGCGCGACTTCATCGAAGACATCTGTATCGCCACCAACTGCCACGCCGGCATCCAGGCTCATGAGCGCTCGATTCTGGGCCTCTATTCCATGGGCAGTACCTCATCCATCGGTCAGTGTTGCCGCTCCGATCTGGACATCTGGGTCTGCCATTCTCACGAACTGGAAGCCGAGCGTCTCGAACTGCTGGAACACAAGTGCCTGCTGATCTCCAAACTGGCCGAAAATCGCGGCGTCGAGCTCAACTTCTTCCTGATCCCGGATAACAAATTCCGTCTGCATAATCGCGCCGAACTGGGCGGTGATAACTGCGGCAGTGCCCAGCATCTGTTGTTGCTGGACGAGTTCTACCGCAGTGCCTTGCGCATCGCCGGCCAACGTCTGCTGTGGCCGATCCTGCCCGGTGATTGGGATGAGACCTACGACGAGCAGGTCGCCGCGCTATTCCGCTCTGGCCAACTGCAGCAGCACGAGTGGCTGGATCTGGGCAGCTTGCAGCGGATCCCGGCCGAGGAGTATTTCGGCTCAGCCCTTTGGCTGCTGTATAAGGGTCTCGACTCTCCTTACAAGGCGGTACTGAAGATCCTGCTGATGGAGGCCTATTCCGCCGAATTTCCCCATACCCGTCTGTTGTCGGTCGAGACCCGTGACTGGTTCCAGCATCATGACGACTACAGTCTGCGGCTGGATACCTATTACCTGATGCTCGACAAGGTGACCCAGTATCTGAGCGCCCAGGGCGATCACAAGCGGCTGGATCTGGCGCGTCGCTGCTTCTATCTCAAGGTGTGTGATGATCTGAGCCGGGACCATGAGCCGCGACATGGCCAGTGGCGGCGGGATGTGATCACCGCCCTGGTGACCGAGTGGGGCTGGGATGCCCAGCAGCTCCGTCATCTGGATAACCGCAACGACTGGAAAGTAGCCGAGGTCAAACAGGCCTACGGCGAACTGCTGGAAGCCTTGATGCAGAGCTACAGCCAGCTGATCCAGTTTGCCCGCCGCAACAACATCAGTGAATCCATCAACCCGGAAGATATCGGCATACTGTCGCGCAAGCTTTATGCGGCGTTTGAAGCCCTGCCGGGCAAGGTGCAGCGCATCAATCTGAAGATAGCGCCGGATCTGCACGAAGCGGATTTGAGCCTGATCCAGGTGCCGCCGGGACGGCTGAACCGTGCGGGCTGGTATCTCTACAACCGCTCGCTCAAGCCAGTGGATATCATTGGTCAGGCCCCTCTCGACTACAACGGCTATCTGAGCAAGCTGGTGGCCTGGGCTTATTTCAATGGCCTTTTGACGACGGGAACCGCACTGCACCTGCGTACCAAGGGCGCGGATCTGGATCTGGAGAATCTGCGACAGTTCAGTCGCGATCTGGCCGCCACCTTCCCGGTGCGGCTCAATGCCGTCAGCAATCTGGCGCTCAGCCGTCCGTGCGAGATCCGCCATCTGGGGATCTTCCTCAATCTGGAGCTGGATCCGACCTCGCACTGGGATGATCGCGAGTTGGAGTTCGATGCCGACAACTCCGATGTGCTGAGTTTTGGCCGCGAACAGGAGTGTCTGGTCGGTACCGTGGATCTGGTGTACCGCAACTCGTGGAACGAGATCCGTACCCTGCACTTCAATGGCCCCGAAGCTGTGGTGGAGGCCTTGTCGACCATTCTGGGCAAGATGCATCAGGATGCGCTGGCACCGGAGGCGGTGGATGTGTTCTGTTACAGCCGCCACTTCCGCGGCCTGATCCGCAACCAGTTCAGCCAGTTGGTGCAGGAGTGCATCGATCTGCGCCTGGCTCGCGATAAGCAGCGTTTGGTGAAAATGCTCTATCTGGGACACGATCGCTACGCGCTGTTCCTGGAGCGGCGCGGGGTTTCGGTGAAGAAACTGGAGAGCGCCATCGATTTCTATCGCCAGGTATCCAGCAACAAGCTGGAGCGCCAGCCGCTACCGGAAGGGGATGACCTGAGCCAGTGCGTGCCGTCGGTGGTGGACTCTTACGCCAGCGATGGCCTGATCCAGTTCTTCTTCGAGGAGAACGACACCGGCTTTAACGTCTATGTGCTGGATGAGAACAACCAGATCGAAATCTATCGCGACTACTCCGGCAGTCGGGATGATTTGGTGCAGAGCGTCAATCGCTACTACACCCTGACCCACGAACGCTTCAATTACGACAACCAGTTTATCAACTTCAACCTGCCGCAATTCTACGAGCTGGTCTGGCAAGACGGCCAGCAACAGGTCCACCCCTACCGCTCCAATAGCCGGGATAACGGCTAAGCCATTACCCGGGCTTGAGGTTGTTACTCCGATGGCATCTGCCGATCCACATGCCCTAGATCCCGCTCGGGATCGATAACATCGCGCACCTTCTGCTTGAGGATCTTGATCTCGGGGAAGCCGCCATCGCGTTTGCGTTCCCAGATAGTCACGCCATCGATCAGAATTTCAAAATGGCCGCCGGTATCCGGATGCAGATTCACCGAGCCCAGCTCCTCGCTGAAGGTGGAGAGCAGCTCCTGGGCCATCCAGGCCGAGCGTAACAGCCAGTTGCACTGACGGCAGTAGTAGATGTCGATCACCGGTTTGGACACGTTGGCTCCTTGAGGTTATGGCTGAATGCATGGCAAATCGGGCGCCTGTGCGCCCGATGGGGAGAGTGAGCGCTCGCTGGGGGGAACACTAGCCGAGTTCCACTTCCTGGCCGGACTGAGCCGAGCTGGCGGCCGACAGCAGCGCCATCAGTTCATGACCTTCCCGGTTGTCGATCCACTGCTCATCCCGGTACTCGAAGTGGTAGCCGTTGAAACGGGTTGCCACCCAGATTTGGCATAACGGCGCCTGCTTGTTGATGATGATCTTCGATTTATCTTCGAAGGTCAGCGTCAGAATGCCACCGCTGGTATCGGCATCGATATCGACCCCGCTGGCTTCGATAGCCTCTTCAATGGCTTGAAACTGCTGTTCCGCCAGGGCGTGAAAATCGCTTTCTTTCATCTGGGTCGGTCCTATTGCATTTAAGAAGATGAGTGCGATTATAGGGGCCCAATTTGATTTTTAGCACGAGATCCATGAAGAAACCCATGCTTGTCTGGACAGGGGTGCTGTTGGCGTTGACTCAGTTGACGGCTTGCGGCCTCAAAGGGCCCCTAAAAATGCCAGAAGAGGAGTCAAAAGCGGCTTCTTCCCAGCAATCATCGCAACCTGCGGCGCAACCGGACACGGAACAACCGGCTGCCACCCAGCCCTGATCGGCGCGGCTCAAGGCTGCGGATGCCGTACCAAACGTAAGGAACACCAGGATAAATGGATTATTTTAACTACCGGGAAAATGGCCAGCTCTTCGCCGAAGAGTGCAACCTCAGTGAACTGGCGGCCGAACATGGCACTCCGCTGTATGTCTATTCACGGGCGACCATAGAGCGCCATTGGCACGCCTTCGACAAGGCGGCCGGAGATGTGCCCCATCTGATCTGCTATGCGGTGAAAGCCAACAGCAATCTGGCGGTGCTGAACCTGCTGGCGCGTCTGGGCTCCGGTTTTGACATCGTTTCTGGTGGTGAACTGGCGCGCGTCATAGCAGCAGGCGGTGATCCGGCCAAGGTGGTGTTTTCCGGTGTGGCCAAGACCGAAGCCGAGATGCAGGAAGCCTTGCGTCAGGAGATCCTCTGCTTCAACCTGGAGTCCGAACCCGAGCTGGAACGACTGAACCGGGTGGCGGGCGAGATGGGCAAGAGGGCACGTATTTCCGTGCGGGTGAATCCGGATATCGATGCCGGCACCCATCCCTATATCTCCACCGGGCTCAAAGAGAACAAGTTCGGTGTGCCGATCGAGCGCGCCCTGCTGTTGTATCGTCAGGCGGCCCAACTGCCGAATATCGAGATCGTTGGTATCGACTGCCATATCGGCTCCCAACTCACCGAGCTGGAGCCCTTCCTCGAGGCCATGGATCGTCTGCTGGCCTTGATTGACCGTCTGGCGTCCGAAGGTATCCATGTCCATCACCTGGATGTCGGTGGTGGTCTGGGCGTTAACTACAGTGACGAGAACCCGCCCCATCCGGAGCAATATGCTGCGGCTCTGAAGGCCAAGTTGGCCGAGCGCGACCTGCAGCTGATTTTCGAACCGGGTCGTGCCATCGTCGCCAACGCCGGTGTGCTGCTGACACGGGTCGAATATCTGAAAGAAGGGGAAGACCGCCACTTCGCCATCGTCGATGCCGCCATGAACGATCTGATCCGTCCCTCCCTGTATGGCGCCTGGATGAACATCATCCCCGCCGATCGCAGCCTCGAGCGCCCGGCCCGTCGTTATGACGTGGTGGGCCCGGTGTGCGAAACCGGCGACTTCCTAGGCAAGGATCGGGAGCTGGGACTGGCATCCGGCGATCTGCTGGTGGTGCGCTCGGCTGGCGCCTATGGCTTTGCCATGTCCTCCAATTACAACACCCGTCCCCGCGCAGCCGAAGTGCTGGTGGATGGCGCGGATGCCCATCTGGTGCGGCAGCGGGAACCGCTGGCCGAGCTGTGGCGTCTTGAAAACACCCTGCCCTGAGGCGAGAGCATGCTGATTCAATTTTCCAAGATGCACGGTCTGGGGAATGACTTCATGGTGGTGGACGGCATCACCCAGAAGATTTTTTTCAGTCCCGAGATGATCCGCCGCCTGGCGGATCGTCATTTCGGTGTCGGCTTCGACCAGTTGCTGCTGGTGGAGCCGCCCTATGATCCGGAGCAGGATTTTCATTACCGCATCTTCAATGCCGACGGCTCCGAAGTGCAGCAGTGTGGCAATGGGGCGCGTTGCTTCGCCCGCTTCGTGCGCCTCAAGGGGCTGACCAACAAGGATCGCATCGCGGTCAGCACCATGAGTGGCCGTATCGTGCTGCAATTGGAGCATGACAACCTAGTGACGGTGAACATGGGCGTGCCCGAGTTCGAGCCGGCCAAGGTGCCGTTCCGCGCCCAGAAGGCCGAAAAGACCTATCTGCTGCGGGTGGCTGAACAGACGGTGATGTGCGGCGTGGTCTCCATGGGCAATCCGCACTGCGTGCTGGAAGTCGACAATATCAAGACGGCGCCGGTCGAGACGCTGGGTGCCCAGCTGGAGAGCTTTGACCGCTTCCCCGAGCGGGTGAATGTCGGCTTTATGGAACTGGTGTCGGCCAACGAAATCCGCCTGCGGGTCTTCGAGCGCGGCGCCGGTGAGACCATGGCCTGTGGCACCGGAGCCTGTGCCGCCGCCGTGGTCGGTATCTATCAGGGCAAGCTGCGGGATCGGGTCAAGGTGCACCTGCCGGGCGGTACCCTGCAGATCGCCTGGAAAGGGCCGGGGACGCCGGTCTTCATGACCGGGCCTGCCGAGCATGTCTTTGATGGAGAGATGGATCTGTGAGTGAGACCTCGCTGCTGGAAGGCCTGTTGCGGGAAGAGCAAGTGGTGGCCTATCTGGGCAAACACCCAGAGTTTTTCCTGCGCCACAAGGCGCTGCTCGATCAGCTACAGATCCCGCACCCGGTCCGCGGGGCTGTGTCGCTGGTGGAGTTGCAGCAGGAGCGCCAGCGCGAGCGTATCGAAGCGCAGGAGCAGGAGCTGCGAGCCTTGATGGCCACCGCCAGCCGCAACGAGCATATCTTCCGGGTCTATGCCGATGTCTATCCCGAGCTGTTTGCCTGCACCACACTGCGTCAGCTGTGGAAGCGACTGCACACCACCTTCCGCGATCGGTTGCGCATTCCCGTCAGTGCCCTGTGGCTGAATGCCGGGGCGGTGAAGGCCAAGCGCAGCGATCAGGGCTTTGTGCTGGAGCCTGCCCGCTTCAATCAGCTGTGCGTGCAACCGATGGCCGGGCAGGGGATCTACTTTGGCCGCCTGTACGACAGTGAACGTCAGTCCCTGTTCGGGGAAGAGGCGCTCGTGCATTCGGCGGCGATCCTGCGGCTGGGTGAACAGGGCGAGCTGGGTTTTCTCGCCTTTGGCCACGCCAATCCCGAGTACTATCACCCCGGCATGGACAGCCTGCTGCTGGAGCAGCTCGGCCGCTTTATCAGCCTACTGGTGCCGACTCTGGTGACCCTGCGTGGCTAAAGCGGGCGCTTCCGGGACCCGGCGGCCAGAGGCGGGTTGTGGTATGTCCGCCGCCCTCCGCGACTGGATTGACCGTTTCCTCGAAGACATGCGGGTCGAGCGACAGTTAAGCCCCCACACCCTCAACAACTACCGTCTGCATCTGACCGAACTGGGGGATCTGGCCCATCAACTGGGCCTGGCCCATTGGTCTGAACTCAAGGCACCACTGGTGCGTGGCCTGGTGGTGCGCTTGCACCGCTGCGGCCAGCTCTCGGCGCGCAGCATCGCCACCAAGATGTCATCGCTGCGAAGCTTCTGTGACTATCTGGTGCGCAAGCAAGAGCTCAAGGCCAATCCGGCGCGGGGAGTGGTGACGCCGAAACAGGGGCGGCCACTGCCGAAGAACCTGGATGTGGATCAGGTCTATCAACTGCTGAACATCACCGATGAAGGGGATCCGCTGGCGATTCGCGATCGGGCCATGATGGAGCTGTTTTATTCGGCTGGTTTGCGACTGGCCGAACTGGTGGCGCTGAACGTCGCCGATCTGGGACGGGATGATCGCCAGCTGCGCGTGTTGGGCAAGGGCAACAAGGAGCGGATCGTGCCCTTCGGCCGCATGGCGCTGGAGTGGTTGAACAAGTGGCTGGCCGTGCGCCCGCTCTTTGCGGTCGCCGATGAGCCGGCGCTGTTCCTGAGTAAGCAGAAGCGGCGCATCTCCACCCGCTCGGTGCAGCTACGGCTGGAGCAGTGGGGCATCAAGCAGGATCTGGCTCCTCACGTCAATCCGCACAAGTTGCGTCACAGCTTTGCCACCCATCTGCTGGAATCCTCTGCCGACTTGCGCGCGGTGCAGGAGCTGCTGGGGCACGCCAATCTGGCCACCACCCAGATCTACACCCATCTGGATTTTCAACGGCTGGCGGATGTCTATGACCAGTCCCATCCCCGGGCCAAAAAACGCCACAAGGCCGATTAACCCCATCAACTGTTTCGCCGCCAACGGTTGGCGCGGTGGAGCCCCCATGGAAGAGTTTACGGTGTGTTAGCCTGTGCTTCCTTGTCGATGGCGCACGGCTATTTAGATAGCTCGCTTTACGACTCGCCATAACCGCCACAGGCAGTAACCGCTGAACAGAGCGCACAGTGCAATCAGCACCAATTGCAGGATCTCGGCATATCCCCCGCCAATGTTCAGACCCACCCGCGTCACGTGGTAGTCGCTGCGGTTCTCCTCATCGAAGAAGTCGACCAGCCGCCAGATCAGCAGCGCGAGCCAGAGTGAAAGACAGAGCAACCAGAACAACGAGCGTTGGAACATGGCAGAGAGTATCGCAACCTGAGCAAGGGAACGGAGCGGTATGCTAACGCACCCGATGCCGATCTGTCCCCTGCGAACCGGGTCTCGCTGCCGCTCCTCCGTCGATCCGGCATGTGACCTCACGAAGTAAACGCGCTAGCATGGTGGTGCTGTGTTGTGATCATCAGGAGTGGTTATGGAGTTTTTTCGTCGTCTTGGGGCGGTGCGCGCCATCAGTTTTGATCTCGATGACACCCTGTATGACAACCGGCCGGTGATCGAGCATGCCGAGCAGTGGATGGTGGCCCATATGCGGGATCGCTATCTGGAAACGGCCATGTACGATCGCAGTTGGTGGTATCGTCTGAAGCTGGATCTGCAACGGCAGCAACCGGCGCTGGTCGATGATGTCTCTCTCTGTCGCCGCGTGCTGTTGCAGCGCGGCTTGATGGAGGGCGGCATGGCCGAGGCCCTGGCGCGTCAGGAGGCGGAGTCGGTGTTTGCCCAGTTCCTCGAGGTGCGCTCGCAGATTGCGGTGCCGGATACCACCCGCCGCATCCTGTCGGCGCTGGCGCAGAAGTATCCGCTGGTGGTGATCACCAATGGCAATGTGCTGCTGGAACGTCTGGGTCTGGAAGGCCAGTTCCAGCACGTGCTCAAGGCCGGTGGCGGCTTCCGCATGAAACCGGCGCCGGATCTGTTCACCGATATGGCCCGCCGTCTGCAACTTGCTCCCCAACAGATCCTGCATGTCGGTGACGATGTGACCACAGACGTCGCCGGCGCCGTGCACAACGGCTACCGCAGCGCCTGGCTCAACGATGTCGGCCAGGATTGGCGCACCCTGCGCATCCTCCCCGATGTCATGCTCACCCGCCTGGAGCAACTGCTGACCCTGTTGTAGCAAGCCCCAGCGAGCTGTTCACTGCCATAATTCCAGCCCCAATGGCTCATTCGATAGTCACTATTTCATGGCGACTATCGTCTGTTTGCGTCTGATGCTAGCGCCTTTATCTTTCTCTGCTCGCAGCATATTCAGCGCCATCTGCCGCGCTATTGCCTATCACCTGGCTGAAATTTTGCCTTGGGCAACGGCGTCTTTTGCGGTCGCTGTGTCTTTTTCCTGAAATATTAAGCACCCACGACAGAACATCATTTCATTGTTAATCCCTTCGCGGACTTTCTTGGTCTGTATTTTATTTTCGTGCCAAGTTTTCATTAAATTCATAGCACTTGTCAGATGAGACAGGTTAATAAAAAGTTAATTTACCAATGGTAATTAAAGTGTTTAATTAACCGGTGCCGCGAGTGAGCGCCTGGCAAGTTAGTTGGTTGAATCATATAAAACGTCGGCTCATACATTCCTCTGGCTAATTTTGCCAAGCGTATTTTTTCAAAACAGGAGATTGTTATGAATAAATTTATTTACGTTATAGGTGATGTATTTGAGAACTTCAAAGAGATTGAAGGTGCCGTGCATTATTCGGAGTGGGCCGATTCAGTTCGCAAGAATAATTACGCTTATCCGGTAGTGGCGTGCCCTGGTCAGGGATTGACCTTCGAGCAACAGGCCTATATCGATAAAATAAATCATCAATATATCGATGTGAGTGAGCAGTGGAGTGATGAAAAAAAATTAGCCACCAATAAACAAACCCATAAATATCGTTGTGAGAATATCCTTATCACTACCCCGAAAGAAATAGCCCATAACACCTATCAGTCTGATTTGTTATTACACGCCGATAATGAATTATTACTGGACCATACTACCGGATATCATATTCAGGGTATGGTGTTTCTCGAAGCCACCCGGCAAATAGCTTCTGCCGTAACCGATATGATTCGCCCCTCGATTGGTAAATATTATGTTATGCATGATATCTATGCTGAATATCATAATTTCGCCTTTCCGATTGAAACGCGGGTCGTATTAAAGATTACGGAAAATCGATTCAACGACGAGGGCGAGGAAATATTTGTCGTCAGTGTCGAGTTTATGCAGAACGGTAAAAAAATAGTGGTTACGGGTGGCAGTTTTACCGCAACCGATAAACAGAAAATTATTCAAAAAGAGCAACGACTGGCCCATATCACCATCCAGAAAAGTATCCGTACCCTGCAGAAAAAACTGCAACCGGCACCGGTATTAAGCTCTGTGGTCGGGGGCTAACCATGCCAGCACAACAGGAGCAGCAGATGCAACAAACCGTGTTCGTTACCGGTGCAACCGGTCATTTAGGTAGCCATTTGACCCAGGCACTGGTTGCCGCCGGGTATCAGGTTAGGGCCGGGGTTCGGGATCTGGGCAAGGCCCGCTCCCTGGGCGCCATCTCCGGCGAGTTGATCGAGGTGGACTTGCTGCAGCCGGAGGGGCTGGTACAGGCCTTATCCGGCGTCGGCGTGCTGTACCACGCGGCGGCGCATTTTGCCCACTGGAGCCGGGCGCCGGAGCGGGATATCGAGCAAGCCAACGTGCAGATGACGGAAAATATCCTGCGCGCGGCCCATCAGGCCGGGGTGCGACGGGTGGTGTATGTCAGTTCCACCGGCACGCTAGGTCGGGACCAGAGCGGCTGTGCTCAGGGGCCGGACACTTGGTGTCAGGATACCTGCGGTAACCCCTATTTTGCCTCGAAACTGGCGGCGGAGCAGCGGGCGCACCAGTTGGCGCACGAGTTGGGGCTGGAGCTGATTTGCTTGCTCCCTGCCGCCATGATCGGCAGCGGCCAGTTCTGGCATACCCCAACCCTGACGTTTATGGAAGCCATTGTGCGCGGTGAATTGCCGCTGGATCTGGATTTCGAGATCAATCTGGTCGATGTCCGTCGCGTGGCGCGCGCCATGGTCGCCGCCGCGCAGCGGGGGCAGGCCGGGCAGCGCTACATTCTCGCCAACCCCCACGGCATCGCGATCCGGGATATTGCCGCCATCGCCCACCAGTATAACCACAAGGTGCGCAAACCCCTGCGCGTCGGCAAGTCGGTGCTGTTGGCGGTGGGGCTGATGAGCGAATGGTTGGCCAAGGGGTTCGGCATCGAACCGCAACTGCTGCGCAGCCAGGTCCATTTTTATTATCAATGCAAAGAGAACTTTGATGTTTCGGCCTCGATTCGGGATCTGGATCTGGAAACTGAAACCAGCGCCCAGTGCGTCAATCGTTATTTTTCCGAGCTGATGGAATCCGGATCTTTAAACCCTCAAGGAGTGAAATATGCGTAATTATATTCGTGGTCTGTGGTGTGTGCTGATCCTGTCTTTTTGTCATGGCCTCTATGCCGGTGAGCTGTACGATGAGTTGTCAGGAAAACCCGCCAAGAAGATTTTATTCAGCTTGTTTGCCAAGGAGAGTTTTAATCAGGAAGAGGTCAAGGATCTGGATCAGCTCTGGCTGGATTACAACTTCAGCGAGCAGGATGTCGCCGCGGCATTCCGCAGTTATCAGAACAAATATCCGATCCAGATGAACGCCTACCAAGAAGTGATCCTGTGGCATACCGACAAGGATGTAATTCCCAGCACCACGACGCCGGAAGAGTTTGCCCAAGTCGGGCAGTTGTTTCACCAGAAAGCTGCCTTATTCGGTGGCACGGTCCGACTGATCGGTGGCTTCTTGAATAATGAGCAACCGTACCGCAAGGGTCTGTGTCGCTGGATAGCTCCGAATACCTTCAGCATGTTGTATGTGGTGCGATTGGCGCGTGAGCCCTACTTCGGGCCTTATTTTCCGCAGGATGGCGGCACCATTGTCTCCCAGACCCTGCATTGATGCCGATCTGAATCATGAGGAATAACATGAATACCATTAAGCTGATTGCAGTGGATATTGATGGGGTCTTATTGCAAGACACCTTCAGCCCGGTGTTACATCAACTGGTCACCCTGTATGGCGGTGAATATACGCGCGAGTTGGAGCGAAATGTATTTTCTCGCAATCAACTCAGTGCCGCTGCCTATGTCCAGAGCGAGCTGGGTTTGACCTTGTCGCCCCGTGACATCATCGACGACTATTTCCGCTTGCGGGAACAGTATCTGCAGCATCACGAGGGCGGCCTGATCCCGGGGGCACTGAATTTCTTGCAGCGCATGGCCGGGTTACCCGTCCAGCTGATCTGCTACGGCGGCTTGCAAGAGCAGCAGATCCATCCCGATTACGCCCTGTGTCGGCCCTATTTTTCCCGCTATGTCTGCACCAACGACTTCCGTCCTGGCCTGCGGGAGATAGTGCGCGACCATGCGCATCTGCAGTTCGAGCAGGTGTTGTTCATCGATGATGTCAATACGGTGGCCGAAGAGGCGAAACGGTTGGGTTGCCCGTTTATCGGTGTGCCGGCGCGCAATGCCTGGGGCTGGCAATATCTGGATATGCAGCTGACCGGCGTCCGCTTTCTGGTCGACGGCGTCAAGAACATTGACCTACCGATGTTGCAGCAGCTGGATCAGGATGTGCGCAGCAGTTTTATCGAGGTGGCCCATGCCGCACTCTGAGATCCGTCTGCTGCTGTGTGATTTCGATGGCGTGATCAGCCCCGGCAGTACCGAAGCGCTGTGCGATGCCTGTTATCGGGTCATCCGTCAGTACCGGCCGCTGCCGGAGCCTGTGTTCCGGCAGCTGTTCCGGACTCTGGTGCCGTTCCCGCTGCAGCACTCCCTGCATTTTCTGCTGGAGTCTATGGGGCTGGGAACCCACCGCGCAGAGCTGTTGCATGCTCTATTGGGGGTGGGGCATGGACCTCTGGTCCATCAGCCATTGCTGCGACATTGCCAGCAGCAGGGGATTGATTTTCGGGTGCTCTCTTCCTCCTATGGAGAGGATCCCAAGTTCGCCGCCCTGCGCGCTGAACTCGGCGGTGAGCGGCTACTGGCCGATGGGCGCTTCTCCAAGGTCAATCCTCTGGACTTTGCCGATCTGCTGAGTCGGCTGGGGGTTGCGGCGGATGAGGTGCTGTATCTGGATGATTGCCCGTTGGCCTTGCTGACCGCGCAGCAGCTGGGGATCCGCACCCTGCATGTGCGCAACGCCATTTTTGACCAAGTACAGTACCAGGCGGTGCAGGGGTTTGTGCCGTACAGCGTGGACTCACTGGATGAGGTGGTGACGCTGTTGACGCAGTGGGCCCGGCAGCCCGAGTGCAGCTGAGCCACTGACGTCGAGGAGGACTATGTTCCGAACCAGACACTGGTTGAGGCGAGGTTCAGTGGCTTGGGGTTATGCTATGGGTTGCTTCATCTGATTCGACTGACCCATAAGGAGGTCACATGGCTACTCGATTGTGGATCTTGCTCGCGGCCCTGAGCATCGGGCTGCTGACCGCTTGTCAGCCCGCGGCAACACCTGAGGCGATCCCGCCTCTGGATGCCAGCCAGCAGGCGGCTGACCCCGCTGCGGTTGCCTCGGCGGCGGTTGCGCCTGCGGGGCAGGCCACGCTGGAGGGCTCCGTTTGGTATCGCCAGCGCAGCGCCTTGCCGGAAGGCGCTGTGGTGGAGGTCCGTTTGCTGGATGTCTCGCGGGCGGATGCTCCTGCCACTGTGTTGGCGCAGACGCAGATAGTGCCGACCACGCAAGTCCCCATCGCCTTTACCCTGCACTACGATGCGGCGCAGATCCAGCCCGCTCATAGCTATGCCCTGCAGGCCAAAATTCTGCTCGGCGACACCTTGCTGTTTATCAGCACCGAACGCTATGACGTGTTGACCCGGGATGCGCCCAGCACCGGCGTGCAGGTGCGGGTTGATCCGGTCTGATATTGCGCAGATGCGGCGCTTGATCCATGCTGCCAGGGCAACGCATCGCGTTGCCCTGTTTTTTTCGGATAGGTGTTGGAGTGAGGATGTCGGGTGTGACTCGATCGCGCGGACTCCTCGTCATCAGCGGCCTGTTCTGGATGGGATCGATTCATCTTGCTCGAGGGAATACGGATGTCGGCACTCACGCTGGTGATAGGCAATAAAAATTACTCATCCTGGTCTCTGCGCGGTTGGCTGGTGGCCAGCCACAGCGGCCTGGCGTTCAATGAACAGCAGCTGGCCTTGCAGGCGGCGGATTTCAAACAACAGGTCGCGCGTTTCTCGCCAGCCGGGCGGGTTCCCGTGCTGCTGGTGGGCGAAACGGCAATCTGGGATTCGCTGGCCATAGCGGAATATCTGGCCGAGCTGGAGCCCGGACTGTGGCCCAGCTCGCTGCTGGATCGGGCCAAGGCGCGCGCCATCAGTGCCGAGATGCATTCGGGATTTCAGGCGCTGCGTCAGCAGATGCCGATGAATGTGCGCGCTGTGGGGCGCACTGTGCCCTCCACCCCGGCGCTGGAGGCCGACATCGCCCGCATCGTGGACATCTGGGAGACTTGCCGTCGCGAGCATCTGCGTCAGGGCCCCTGGTTGTTTGGACGCTGGAGTATTGCCGATGCCATGTATGCGCCGGTCGCGGCGCGTTTTCGCACCTATGGCGTGTCGCTGCCGGTGCTGGCAGCCGAGTATCTGGTGACAGCCTTGTCCGATCCGGCGTTGCTGGATTGGGCGGTCGCCGCCCAGGAGGAGCCCACCCTGCCAAGTAGCGAGGTGGGCCTGCCCGGTTAAGCATGAATCGGTGGCCTGGGTGAGGATCGAGGAGGCCCGGACCCCGGAATGTCAGTTCCGTTAGCGAAGGAGAGATAGCCTTTTGAGCCAACCGTTGGCGGCAGGGATGCCGCCATCGAGCCCCCACGGATGGGTTCACGGCGAGTTGGCGAGAGAGGGTGTCGCTCCCGAACCTTTTAACTGACAAGCATTAGCCTGACTCCTCGCCTTTTCCGAACCATGTTCTAGCCGCTCGCGACGCCCATTTCGTTCCCCTCTTGCGGGTTAGGGCAGGGTCAGCCAGTTGCTGCCGTCGAAGCGTAATTCGCTGTGGCTGTTGCTGGCTGGTGGGTCGACCGGCTTGGCGGCGGCCAGTGTGGTGGGGTAGCTGACGCCATCAAAGGCGAGGGTCGCCCATTGCTGGAAGCCGGACTGGACGACCAGATCGTGCCAGCCCTGACTGCGCTCGGGGGCGATCAGCAATGGACTCTGGATCCCCTCCAGTCGACTCAGGAAGCGATAGCCGTCCAGTGAGCCTTGAAACAGCAGCCAGACACAGCCGGTCTTGTCGCACCAGTTCATCTGCAGGATGGCATCCGGATAGCCATCGGCATTCAAATCGTAACTCAGCGGGCGATATTGCACGCCGGTAGCACTGCTCTGGTTGATGCGGAAGTACTCCTGCAGTGCGAGCTGGATAGCGCTATCCGGCTGCGACATGGGCTGCAGCACCACGGGCGTGAATGCCGCCTGAGTCGGGGTCGGAAGATCGCCATGGGCACTGGTTTGGGCCTGGGGCGGCAGGGGCAGCGCCGGAGTCCCGGGTTGCAGTACCAGCGGCTCGTCGAAGTAGGCTTTGCCGCCATTGAGCAACCGGTAGTCGGCGCTCAGGGTCTCACCGTGACGTTGCAGAGGGATGCTTTCGCTGGCGGCACGGCCATTGCGCGCGTTGAACAGCAAGATGATGCCCTGCTCCGTGTACTCCCAAGCGCCCTGATAGGTAATCTGCGGGCCGCTATCCCGGTAGTAATTCAGCTCGGCCAGATGCTCCGGGCTCAACGTCAGCCCCACCTGGGCCTTCATGCTGCTGGCGAGGCCATACCAGCTGGGCGCAGGCAAGACCGCTGCTAGCGGGCGTCCCCGTTCGCCGCAGCCTTCCAGCCGGGTTTCTCCTTGCACGAGCGTGACCTTGTAGCCCCAGATTTGGTTGATCTCCGGTTGTTGGCACAGGGTCGGCACATAGCTGAGACTGGCGGCTTCGCCATCTAGCGTACTCAATTGCAGGATCAACTCCCCGGACTCCTGCAGTTGGCTGCCGGTAAAGCGATAACTGCTGCTGCCGGATGGTGAGCTGAATAATCCGGAGCTGCCCTGCAGTGTCAGGGTCCAGGCCGGTTGCTGACCGACGGCATGGAAGGCAAAGTCGGTATCCCGCTGGCAGCCTTGGGTGTCGGGGCTCAAGTGGTCGACGCGCTGCAGGGTCAATTCAATGGCTCCCCCGCGCTGGGTGCTCAATGCCAGTGTGCCTTCGAGTTCGGTATACAGCTCGGTCGGATTGCCCATCTGCTGCCAGCGTTGCCAAAAGGCCGGGTCGGCGTTGAAGCGCCACTGTTGTTGGCTGCTGCACGGGGTAAAGGTGGCTTCGCCGTTACCCAGTCGGCTTAGCTGACCGCGGAACAGGGCAGCAGTCGGTAGCGGAGGTGCTGTGGTGGCGTCACTCCCCTCGGGGGCAGGTGGGGTGCTTTGGCTGCAGGCTGTGAGGAGCAGGGAACCCGTTAGCATCAAAAACAGGATAAAGAGACGTGCAGTCATGACATGTCCTTGCTGTGAGTCGATTCGGACCTCGGGAGGAGGCACTCCAGTCAGGATAGTCTGCCTGATGCCTAAGAAAACGCCACCCCGATGGGTGGCGTTGGGATAACGGGGTCAAGCGCCTGGATCAGGAGAAGAGTTGGGTCAGGTATTCGGCGACGCCGTCTTCATCATTGGTCAGCGCTTGTGGATGGCCGGGTAGCGCATCCTTGAGTCGGGAGTGAGCATTGCCCATCACCACACCACGACCGGCCATGGAGAGCATCTCGAAGTCGTTCATGCCGTCACCGAAGGCGATGGCATCCTGCAGCCGGTAACCGTTGAGCTCCAGCACGGCCTTGACCGCATTGCCCTTGTTGACGCCTTTGGGCATGGCTTCCAGACAGGTTGGAGTTGAAAAAGCGATGCTGAGGCGATCCCCAAAGTAGGTCAGCAGGCGGTTTTCCAGCTCCACCAGATCCGGGTGCTCGCCGGTGTAGAAAATCTTGTTGATCCCCTGTTTATCCAGGGCGACGGGATCCACCACCCGGTAGGTAAAACCGGAGTCCTTGTGGTAGGCCAGCAGTTCCGGGCTCTCCGCCTCGACCAGCCATTCATCGCCCTGATACAGATGCAGATCGATATCTGGCAGCCGTTCGATCTCCACCAACTCCTGCGCCAGTTGTGGCGGTATGGTCTGGTTGTAGATGCAGTTGTCCTGCTTGTCATGGACCACGGCGCCATTGGCGGTGATGAGGAAAATGTCCAACCCCAGGGTGTCACGAATGCTCTGCACATCGATGTGATGGCGGCCGGTGGCGACGATGAAGCGAATGCCTCGTTCGGTCAGGCGATGCAGGGTGCGGCGGGTATGGGGGGAAATCTGGTGCTGGTTATTCAGCAGGGTGCCATCGAGATCGGAAACGACCACTTTAAACATACGGACCTCTGGGGAGCGGGATGGGCGGACAGTTTACCTAATCGGGCCGCCATCTGAAAACGCATTCTTCATTCGGAAGTTACGGGTTTTGTTTGAAGAAATCCAGGGCGGCATTCAGCGCCGGGATCCGGTATTCGTCACTCTCGTTGAACAATTCATGCCGGGCACCGGCGATGATCAGCGGACGCTCGCCGGCACATGGGTGGTTCGCTGCGCTCATCTGCTGGCAAAACAGCTCCTGCTGGTCGTTGCGCACCACGGTATCGGCACCGGATTGCAGGATCAGTACCGGCGTGCGGATATCGCTGCCCGCCACGACGGCCTGCTCGGCAAAATCCAGTGCCTGGTGGATCCAGCTGCTGGTGGGGCCACCGAGCTGCACTTCGGGGTAGCTCTGGTAGACGGCACGGAATTGGCCATAGCGGGTGGCGTCATGAGTCAGCTCGTTGTCCACGAAGGGACGAGCCTCGTAAGGACCCTGACTCGGTGCATAGGGGGACTCGATACCCAGCAACTGGGTGGTCCACTCCATCAGCCAGGTAATGAACCGCGCCAACCAGGTTGGCAGGGCGCCCAGCTCGATGCCGAACATCGGCGAGGCCAGTACGGCGGCTTTGAAATCCTGCGGGTATTGCTGCAGATAGTGGGCGGCAATGGCGCCCCCCATGGAGTGGGACAGCAGATAGAGCTGGTTCGGCTGATCGGCCAGCACCACCCGATCGTGGAAGGTCTTGAGGTCGGTGACGTAGTCGGCAAAGTGCTGCACATATCCCTTGTGCGGATCGCTGAGCATACGCCCAGAGAAGCCTTGTCCTCTATGGTCGTAGAGATAGACGCTGTACCCCTGCTGGTACAGATTGAAGGCCAGTTCCTGATATTTGATGTAACTCTCGAGACGACCATTCACCAACAGTATGGCTCTGTGGCTCGCCGGGTTGCGCAGCGCCACGTAGCGGATCGGTACGTCATCGACGCCACTGAACTCACCGGGCTGGGCATGTTGCTGCCAGAACGCCGGCAGCGTCGAGGTGAAGAACGCGGGCAATTCGGCTGAAGTCAGCAATCGATACGGGTTATCCATGGCCTGGGCACTACCGGTCAGTGAGAAGAGAAACAGCAAGCCCATCAGGGCGCGAACTAGCATGCAATATGTCTCGAGAGGGACAGAGAGAGGCTGTCGAGTATAAAAGAAAATTGCGAGCCAGATCAGAATTCTTGTCCTGTCGGCGGCAATTTTCCCGGCTGAAATCAGTTTAGCCAAATGAAACCGTTCTCACCAGCCGCAAGGGTCACGATCAGGATTCATCCTGATCGAATTCCTCCTGCTCCCGTTGCTCCAGCGCTTGCCATCCGCGTTTGCTCAATTGCATCCGCTGCCACCAGCTTTCGTCGGCGATCACCTCGCCCTCATCGCTGATGGCGGGATAGGGCAGCTGTTTTTGCCGACAGACGCGAGCCAGCAAGGGAAATCCGCGCTCGAATAACAGACGATCCTGCTCGCTGCGCGGCAGGCGGCACTCCTGCTGATAGAGGTCGGCGTTTTGTCGCTGACGCTGGGCCTCGTAGAGGATGAGGGCGCTGGCGACCGAGACATTCAGCGATTGGGCCATGCCCACCATGGGGATGATGATGTCCTGATCGGCCAGCGCCAGCGCTTCAGGGGTGATGCCGCGCTTCTCGGCGCCAAACAGGATGGCAGTCGGGCGCGTGTAGTCAATGGCGCGAAAATCGACCGCCCGGTCCGACAGATGGGTGGCCAGTACCTGCATGCCTTGGTCGCGCAGAGTGGTGACTGCCTCGGCGATCGTCTCGTGGCGATTCACCTTGACCCAGTAATGACTACCTTTGGCGGCATGGTTATTCATGCGCATACTCTCGGGCCAGACCGCATGCACATCATGGATGCCCACCGCATCGCAGGTGCGGATCATGGCCGCCAGGTTATGGGGTTTATGCACCTCTTCCAGACAGACGGTCAGGTCGGGCTGGCGCATGGCCAGCATGCGGCGAATACGCGCAAAACGTTCAGGATTCATGAGATTCTCGTTTGGATTTACTGGCGGCTACGGCTGACCCGCAGCACATCCGGCATCACCCGGATCTTGCGCATCACATCGGCCAGATGGATCCGGCTCTTGGTGGTGATCAGCAGGTTGACCTGATAGACCCGGGCATCCTTCTCTTCGGTGCTGATGCCCTGAATGTTGGCGCCGGTAGCGGCTATGGTATTGGCCAACTGGGCCAACACGCCCTGGTGGTTGATCACCTCGATCTGGATACCGGTGCGGAACTCGTGATCCCCCGTGACTTCCGGATCCCACTGTACCGGCAGGTACTTATCCGGCTCTTTGCTGTAGCCGCGAATGTTGCGACAACTCTCCAGATGGATCACCAGCCCCTTACCCGGGCTGATATGGGCGATGATCGGGTCTCCCGGAATGGGGCGACAACAGTTGGCGAAGGTGACCAGCATACCATCGGCGCCCTTGATCGGTAGCTTGCGCACATGCTGCGGCAGTGTGTGTTCCAGGTTCAACTCTTCCACGTTGCCCAGCAGGCGGCGGGCGATCACCACGCTCATGGCGTTACCCAGACCAATGTCGGCCAGCAAGCCGTCGAGGGTTTCGTGTTTGGTATCCAGCAACACCTTCTTGATGTTGTCCGGCGCTATCTCCTCCAGCCGCTTGCCGCCTAAGGCATGGCCGAGCAGGCGGCGCCCGAGCACGATGGATTCCTCGCTGCGCAGATTTTTCAGGAACTGGCGGATCTTGGTCCGCGCCCGGGAGGTGACCACGAAGTTCAACCAGGCGGCGTTGGGGCGCGCACTCGGCGCCGTGATGATCTCGATGGTCTGGCCAGAGTTGAGCGGTCGGCTCAGCGGATAGGGTTGGCGATCCACCCGGGCGCCGACGCAGGCGTGACCGATATCGGTATGCACGGCATAGGCAAAATCCACTGGCGTAGCGCCGGCGGGCAATTCGAGAATGCGCCCCTCGGGGGTGAAGACGTAAATCTCGTCGGGAAACAGGTCGGTCTTGACGCTTTCGATAAACTCGAACGAGCTGCCCGCGCTCTGTTGTAGCTCGAGCAGACTCTTCATCCAGCGTTGGGCACGTCGTTGTGCCGTGGTACCCGAGGTGTCGCCATCCTGTTTATAGGCCCAGTGCGCCGCGACGCCCTTATCGGCCATCTGATCCATATATTCGGTGCGGATCTGCACTTCGACCGGCACGCCATGGGGGCCAACCAGCGAGGTGTGCAACGACTGGTAGCCGTTGGTCTTCGGGATGGCGATGTAATCCTTGAAGCGACCGGGACGCGGTTTATACAGGCTGTGCATCTGACCCAGCACCCGGTAGCAGGTGTCGATGTCCCGGACTATGACCCGGAAGGCATAGATATCCATCACCTCGTGAAACTGCACCTCTTTCTTCACCATCTTGGTATAGATGGAGTAGAGGTGCTTTTCCCGGCCCTTGATTTCGGCGCCGATCTGCACCTCTTCCAGCCGGCCGCCGATTTCCTCCTTGATGGAGTCGATGATCTCCTTGCGATTGCCGCGGGCGCGTTTGACCGATTCACGCAGCACCCGTGAGCGCATGGGGTAGAGGGCTTCGAAGCCCAGTTCTTCCAGCTCGGTCTTGATGCTGTGAATACCCAGGCGGTTGGCGATCGGGGCGAAGATTTCCAGGGTTTCCCGGGCGATGCGACGGCGCTTGTCCGGGCGCAGTGAGCCCAGAGTGCGCATGTTGTGCGTGCGGTCGGCCAGCTTGATCAGGATGACGCGGATATCCTGCACCATGGCCATCACCATCTTGCGGAAGTTCTCGGCCTGAGCCTCTTTATGATCGCGGAATTTCAGCTTGTCGAGCTTGGAGACGCCGGACACCAGCTCGGCCACGGCGGAGCCATACATCTCTGCCAACTGATCCTTGGTGACCGGTGTGTCTTCAATGACATCGTGCAGCAGGGCGGCCATCAGGGTTTCATGATCGAGGTGCATATCCGCCAGAATGCGGGCGACCGCCACCGGATGGGTGATGTAGGGTTCGCCACTGGAACGGGATTGCCCCTCGTGGGCATCTCGAGCCGTCAGATAGGCGTGTTGTACCAGTGCGACCTGCTCTGCAGGCAGATAGGTACTAATCAGATCTTTAAGACTTTGAAACAGATACAAGGCCTAACTCCGGCTCACTTCAACGACTGCGAGATACAGCAGATGCTCCCGATCGGGATGTGATCCTGAGTTTGCTGCCAAATGTAGTGATTGTAAATCGGGGCGAAGGGGAGACGGCACCTAAAGGTGCCGTTCTCGAGGGGATCAGAGGCTCAGACCACGGCCTTCGGTCAGGGCGGAGACGGCGGCCATTTCGGCGGCTTCCTGCTCTTGCAGATCCTGACGATCCTGGGCATCCATAAAGGCGGTAGAGATCAGTCCCTCTTCGATCTCGCGCAGCGCGATCACAGTCGGCTTGTCATTTTCTTCATCGACCAGGGGATCACGGCCTTGAACGGCAATCTGACGCGCACGGCGAGCGGCGATCAATACCAGATCAAAGCGGTTGCCAACCTGTTTTACTGCATCTTCAACGGTAACGCGTGCCATGGGAACTCCAGAGATAAAAAATGACGCGAAATTGTACTTGTTTTTAGCTCATCCCGCCAGTAGGCGATCCAGCAAGTCGGCGTGCCGCAAGCGTTGGGCGGGCAGACGGGCCCGTTCGGCCTGGATGATACTGGCCAGCTGTTGCAATGAGGTCTCGAAGTCATCATTGACGATCAGATAATCATATTCGGCATAGTGACTCATTTCGGCCACTGCCTCCGCCATCCGGCCCCGGATCACGTCGTCGCTGTCCTGGCCGCGTCCACGGAGACGTTGCTCGAGGATCGGCAGACTGGGCGGCAGAATGAAGATGGATCGAGCCTCGGGTAGTTGATCCCGCACCTGACGGGCACCCTGCCAATCGATATCCAGGAACACGTCGATACCCTGTTCCAGGCAGCGCTCTATGGTTTCGCGGGAGGTGCCATAAAAATTGCCAAACACCTGAGCCCATTCGAAGAAGGCCCCGCGGTCGATCTGGCGCTGGAATTCAGCCACGTCGACAAAGTGGTAGTGCACACCATCGGCTTCGCCTGGACGCATGGCGCGGGTGGTATGGGACACGGAGATCTGCATCCGCTGATCGTCGTTGTGCCGGGCCAGCAGGGCCGAGAGCAGGCTGGATTTTCCTGCGCCGCTGGGCGAGGAGACGATATATAGGGTGCCAAGATGCGCCATATCAGAACCTATGTCATAACGGACGCCGCCTGCGGCAGGGCGCGGGCTGGCATCACGGTCGTGGAATCAGGGATAAGGCGGCTAAGGATAACAGAGGTAGATGAATAAAAAAAAGTCGGGCTCAAGGCCCGACGGAAAAACTGTAGCTTGCTGCGGAAGTGCCCTCCACGCAGCGACAGTTGTAACGGCTCGGACGTATGCCTGCCGATGGTTATTCCAGTGTTTGAATTCGAGAAAAGCGAACTCATCGACATAATTGAATTAAATAATTGAAATTAAACAATAAAAATAAAGGCTGATAACCTAAACGAAAGCTAAACGAGTCGAGGGTTGCACCTGCATGCTGTGCCTCTTGTGTGGATCTGCGCTGCGCCTGGCTTGTCGAGCGGTTCGGCATCCGGCGAACGGTCACGGCCCTCCGGTTAATTCCCTACACAATGGGGGCGCTTTATCTGGGCCAGTTATTGGCGCGGCCGATCCGTCTTGGGGACCATGTAACTCGGGGTCAGACATTTGATGCGGTGAACGATGCAATGAGATCTGCATCATGTCCTCTATTGGGGAGTGATGGCCGGGCTGTTTGTACAAATCATCGGCACTCAGAGTGTTTATTCTAAATTCCGGTCATCTTGGCCTGCCTCTTGCTGTTGAGGTTCCGTACCTGCGAGCCCCCCGCTTGCTTCCAAAGCCAGTAAGCCCGCGGCAGCAGGTCACGAACGGGATCTGAACCCGTAGTTTTTTCCTCGATGTTGCCCCTCAGGGTTGGTGTTGATCGCCAGCCAAGGACGGCCTTTGCCTGAATTTTGGAGAAACAGCATGTTTGATCGGACTAAAACGGTGGCGACCACGCTACTGATGGCATCACTGCTCAGCGCCTGTAACGACTCATCCAGTGACACCACGGAGACGGCCAAGCCGACCTTCGAACCGGTAGAAGGAACCATCAGTGAACTGCACGCCGCACTGGCCGCCGGAACCACCACCTGTGAGCAAGTGGTGCAGAGCTATATCGATCGGATCAACGCCTATGATGCGACGGGCCCGGCATTGCATAGTGTGATTGCGGTGAACGCCAAGGCGCTCGATTATGCGCGCACCCTGGATGCCAACTACGCGGCCAGTGGCACCATGGAGCCGCTGCACTGTGTGACCGTGCTGCTCAAGGACAATTTTGATACCGCCGATATGCCGACAACCGCCGGTGGCCTGGCTCTGCAATTCAGCCAGCCGGATGATGATGCTTTTACGGTGGCTCGTCTGCGCGCTCAGGGCGCCGTGATCCTGGGCAAGGCGAATCTGGATGAATTTGCCTTTGGCTATCAAGGCAGTAGCTCGGTCGGTGGGCAGGTGAAGAATGCCTATGACCCGACCAAGGGACCGGGTGGCTCTTCTGCCGGGACCGGTGCGGCCATTGCGGCCAGCTTTGCCATGGTCGGACTGGGCACCGATACCGGTGGCTCGATCCGCGTGCCTTCCTCCCTGGAAGGTCTGGTCGGCATCCGTCCCAGCCTGCGCCTCATCAGTCAGGACGGCATAGTTCCGCTGGCCCACACTCAGGATACCGCGGGCCCCATGTGCCGAACCGTCGAGGATTGTGCTCGGGTGCTGGATGCCATGGTCGGTTATGACCCGGATGATGATAGCGGCCAACGCAGCAGCTATGAACATAACGCCAGCCTGGTGAACTCGGCCTATGCCTATCAACAAGTCACATCGGTTCCAGCCACTTATACCGCCGCCTTGCAGGCCGATGGTCTGAAGGGTGCTCGGATTGGGGTGGTGCGCGCCATGTTCGGGGATGCCAGCACGGAAGA
Source organism: Pseudaeromonas sp. HNCC25DJ182 (assembly GCF_055413365.1). Lineage (NCBI taxonomy): Bacteria > Pseudomonadati > Pseudomonadota > Gammaproteobacteria > Aeromonadales > Aeromonadaceae > Pseudaeromonas > Pseudaeromonas sp. HNCC25DJ182. The sequence continues at coordinate 90,177 of NZ_JBVAYG010000005.1, forward strand.
GAACCAGCAGGTTCAGGCGGTGATTGATGCGGCCCTGGCCAAGATGAAAGCTGCCGGTGCTGTCGTCGAGGATGTGGAAATCCCGAACCTCGCGCTCATCATGAGCCGTTACAAGAGCGTGTCGCGCTACGAGTTCTGTAACAACCTGGATGCCTATCTGAGCTCCTGGTCGAATGCCGGGGATAACCACTACACCAGTTTTCAGGCACTGGCGGCCAGCCTGCAATACGAGACCCGCAACCAGAGCACCTTCACCTTCTACGGCAGTTATTGTGGTGATCAAAGCGCTAACGTCGATTATCAGCTGAACCTGATTGAACGCCCGATCGTGGTCCGGGCAGCCCTGCAGCAGACGCTGGAGAATCTGGACAGCAATGGAATTCCGCTGGGAGCACCCTACGATGCCATCCTCTACCCGAGCATCCTGGGTCTGGCTCCCGAGCTGGGGCAATCTCCGACCGCCGGTACCAACAACCGCCTGAGCCCCTTCTCCGGCTTTCCGGCGCTGACCTTGCCCGCCGGAATGGCCAATACCACACCCGCATTGCCAGTGGGGATGGAGCTGATGGCCCGCGAATTTGCCGAGCCGACGCTGATTAAGCTGGCCTATGGCTATCAACAAGCCGTGCATCCCCGTCAGGCACCGCTCACCACCCCAGCGCTGACCCACTAAGTTCCGGTATCCACCAAGCGACAGGGCTGAGTCTGACTCAGCCCTGTTTTTTTATGGCTCTGTTCCAGTTCCCTGGGTGCCAAGACCCAAGACCCAAGACCCAAGACCCAAGACCCAAGACCCAAGACCCAAGACCCAAGACCCAAGACCCAAGATCCGAGCCGTAGCACAGTGAAGTTGAGGCTTCTCTTCGGCAATCAATTGCTGTTCGTCCCCCTTCTATCCATCTTTCACCGGGAAGGGGGTATATGCGAGTCAGGGCGGCTAAACTCTAGATGCGTTGAAAATGGTGGTGGCGGTGTATGCTACTCATGTGACGACACCATTACGGTGTCAGGCTCCATGGGTCGCTATATAGGTACAGATTCAGGTCATGAAGGGGAAAGTATGTCCATACAAGGTTCGTTGAGAGCACAGTTACTGGCGTTGTTGGGCGGAAGTATTCTTCTCCTCGTCATCATCTCGTTGTTCTGTTTCCGTCTGTTGGCGCAAGGGGTCGAAGATTATCAATCCCTGGTTAACAGCACGCTGCAAGAGTCGGCGCTGGTTGATCGGGCCAATCTGGAGTTCAAGAGCCAGGTTCAGGAGTGGAAAAATGTCCTGCTGCGCGGCAAGGATCCGGAGGCTCTGAGCAAGTATTGGACCCAGTTTGAAGAGCAGGAGCGTGCGGTCAATCAGACGCTGGCACAACTGAGCCAGTTGGCCGGGCAGTGGCAGGATCAGGAGTTGGTTGCCCAGGTGCGGAGCCTGAGTGATGAACATCAGAAACTCGGGCAGGCCTATCGTCAGGGCAAAGAGAAGTTTGTTGCCGCTCAGGGCGACCCGACTGCGGGGGATCAGGCGGTGAAGGGTATCGATCGGGCAACCAGCGAGCAGATGGCGGCTCTGGTCAAGCATCTGCATGAAGAAGGCAATCGTCAGGCCCAAGCCATCAGTGAGGATACGCATTCCGATGCCATTGTCGGGGTGGTTGGTTTGTTGGTGGCTTCCTTTCTGGTTGGTTTGCTCAGTCTCTGGTTGGTGAATCGCCAACTGCTGGTGCCGATCAAGGCGCTCACCGACTTCATTATCCAGTTGAGCCATGGCAAGTTTGATCGACCCTTTGCGCTGCAACGGCAGGATGAACTGGGTGCCCTGGCCAAGGCCGCCAATACTCTGCGCGATTTCTTGGGGGCGACCTTTTCCCAGCTCAAGTTGAGTGGCGAGCAGCTGGATAGTGCCAGCCATGAACTCAAGGAAATCTCCGGGTTGATGACCAAGGGCACCCGGGATCAGTTCTCCCGCACCGATATGGTGGCTACCGCGATGCACGAGATGTCGGCGACGGCGCAGAATGTCGCGGAGAATGCCGCGTCGGCCGCCCAGGCGGCGGATCAGGCGGACCATACGGCTCACGAAGGCGAGCAAGTGATGCAGGACACCATAGGCGGCATTGCCCAGATGGGTAAAGAGATTGACAACACGGCCGGCGTTATCAAACAACTGGATGAAGACAGCCGCCGCATCAGTACCGTGCTGGAGGTGATCCGCTCCATTGCCGAGCAGACCAACCTGCTGGCCTTGAATGCGGCGATTGAAGCGGCGCGGGCCGGTGAGCAGGGACGCGGCTTCGCCGTGGTCGCGGACGAGGTTCGTACCCTGGCCAAGCGCACGGCGGACTCTACGGCGGAGATCAACCAGATCATCGCCAAGGTACAGCGTGGCACCCAGGATGCGGTACAGGCGATTGGTAGTAGCCAGCAACTCAGCCAGCAGAGTATCGAACAGGTGACGGTCGCGGGTCGCAAGTTGCAGAGCATCACGAGCTCCATCAGCCAGATCCACGGCATGAACCAGCAGATCGCCACCGCCGCCGAAGAACAGACGCTGGTGGTGGAAGATATCGCCCGCAACCTGGTGGATATCAAAACCATCGCCACCGAGAACGAAGAGAACGCCCACCGCACCCAGGGTGCCAGCGAGCAACTGCATCAGACCGCGGTCGACCTTAACCGCGCCATGCAAAAGCTGATGGCCTAAATCAAAACCGGGCCCCGCGGATAGCGGGGCCCGTTTTTTCTCAACAAATGCAAACGCTCTGACGATTCACACTCTCTGATGGTGGCCAATGCTCAGGGCGTGCTGGAGCAGGATGGCTCGTCAGATGTAGAAGTAGTGTTGAACGGAACCGCTTATCAGGATCTGCTCGCCATTATTGGCAACCCGATCTGATATCCAGTTGTTGTCGTGACTTAGGCCCGGATTTTCCGGGCCGTTTTTTTAATTGGCGCCCAGTGCTGATCACCAACCCTAGCTCCTGGTCGCGTTCTGTTCTCTCTTGGCTATGCTCAGATGGTGTCTTGTCGGTACATCTTCTCAGGAGCGGATCATGGGACTATTTCGTGTGGTGCTGGCGCTACTCTGTCTGGCGGGTTTGTCGGCTGCGAGTGCGGCGGATGGGGTGATTCTGACGGTGACGGCCAAGGGGTGTTGTGCGGGGGCGGGGAGCCAGACCTTTACCCTGGCGCAACTGGATGCCTTGCCGCAAACCACAGTGGTGACTACCACGCCCTGGACCGAGGGCAAGCACAGTTACCAGGGGGTACGGCTCAGCGAATTGCTCAAGCATCTGGGCATTCAGGCCGGTCAGATCAAGGCTCATGCCCTGAATGATTACTGGGCGACAGTTCCCACGGCCGAGGCCAGCCAATATCCGGTGATCCTGGCAACCCGCCAGGATGACAAGGTACTGACCCGGCGTAACAAGGGGCCGATCTTTATCGTCTATCCGCTGAGTGACTACCCGAGTCTGGATCAGGAGAAGACCCATAGCGAGATGGTCTGGCAACTGAATGCCCTGAGCGTCGAGTGATCGCTATGGTCCGGGCCAAGTTCCTGCTGCTCGCCCTTATCATGTGCACCTTTCTCGGGGTGACCATCTGGTCGACCTGGAATTACGACCGCGCCTTCACTCAGGTGACCCGACATACCCATCTTTCGGCTTGGGCGCTGGCGCAGCTGGAATTGGAGCTTCATCAGTTCGAAGGGGCTGTGGATTATTACCGTGCCGGGCGTCTGAGTCAGGAAAAGCTCAATGAGGCCTATGATCTGGCCTGGAACCGGCTGGATGTCTTTCTCACTGGCCGCGAAGCCAAAAACGTCCGCGAACGTTTTAATGCCGAGAGCATTTTGCGGCCATTTTTTGTTCGACTGCAGAGCTATGAGGCACTGATGACCTCACCCCATTTGCAGCCATCCGACCTGGAGCCGCTGGATCAGGATCTGCATGATGCGATGCCTGCTATTCGCAATCTGATGGTGCTGAATTTTACCGGTCCGACCGCGATGCGGGAGAACGCTGAACTGGCCCGCTCCAGCATCCAGAACTATGCGGTACTCGGCGTGCTGTTGCTGGTGGGTCTGGTGATGCTGGTCGTGTTGTTTCTCGAGGCCCGTGGCCAGCAATATCTGGCCTGGAATAATCCGCTGACCCGCCTGCCCAATCGGGCCGCTTTTTTACTCCATCTGCGTCAGCTGTTGCGTGCCAATCAGCAGCAGGTGGTGCTCTGCCTGTTCGATTTGAACCGTTTCAAAGAGGTGAATGACAGTCTGGGTCACGCCGCCGGGGATCAGCTCTTGCTGACGGTCGCCGACAATTTACGAAAATCGGCTGATGAAGGCGTCTATCTGGCGCATATCGGTGGTGACGAGTTTGCCATGGTGTTGAGTGGCAACATGGCCGATTCCAGCTGGTTCAGTTTTACCAAGCGGGTGCGCGCCCGGCTGGGGAGTCTGCTGTACAAGGCCGATCCGGCGCACCGGGTCAGCGTCAGCATGGGCATCAGCCAATTTCCGCAACATGCCCGTACCGCCGATGAGTTGCTGCTGTTTGCGGATCTGGCACTGACTGCGGCGCGCCATGATGAGGTCCATCACTATCAGCTCTTTAACCTGAAGATGCTCAGTCATTACCAGCGCAAGCGGCAGCTGGCGGGTGAATTGCGTGACCAACTGGGACGGATTGCCGATAGCCAGCTCTATTTGTGCTATCAACCAGTCGTCAAACGCCATGACCAGCAGCGGCTGGGCGCCGAAGTACTGATCCGCTGGAATCATGCCGAATTGGGGTTTATCAACCCGCTGGATATTGTCGAAGTGGCCGAGGAAAACGGCCTCGGCGAGCGTCTCGGCGAGTGGGTATTCCAGCGCATGAATCAGGATATGGATCGTTTGCCCCAGCCGCTGGTGCGGCGGCTGGATCTGGCGATCAATCTGTCGGCCTCGCTGTTCAACAAGCAGCTGACCGAACATGCCCTGAGCTGGTTACTGGATGGCCCCATACTGCCGGGTCAGTTGGTGCTCGAGCTGACCGAAACCATAGCCCTGGATGATTTCACTCTGAGCCAACGCATCTTTGCCGAGCTGCGGGCGGCCGGGATCCGGATTGCACTGGATGATTTCGGTACCGGTTGGTCCTCGTTTGCCTACCTCAAGGAGCTCGATTTCGACAAGCTGAAGATCGACAAATCCTTTATCCAGAAGATGGATGAGGATCCGCGATTGCCGGTGTTTGTGGAAACCATCACCGCCCTGGCCCATAAATTGGGGGTCAGCGTGGTGGCCGAAGGGGTGGAGACCCAGGTTGAACTGGAGATGGTCACCGCCATGGAGGTGGATGAGATCCAGGGTTATTTCTATGCCCGTCCCCTGACCATCGATAAGTTTCACAGCTTTGCGGTGAATCATCTGCAGCTGGAGGGGGGGGAAACCGCCGCCAGCAAGGTCTCCTAGCCTGCGGCTCTTTCCGCTCGGCTCTGGCAAAGGGTCTGTGTATAATCGCCACTACTGTACAAATTCTCAGGAGTGGTGATGGACGTAGAAACCCTGCTCGATGGTCTCAATGACCGACAACGGGAGGCGGTAGCCGCCCCGCTGGAGAACCTGCTGGTGCTGGCGGGTGCCGGTTCGGGCAAGACCCGGGTACTGGTCCATCGCATTGCCTGGCTGCTCGGCGTCGAGCGGGCTTCCCCCTTTTCCATTCTGGCGGTGACCTTCACCAACAAGGCGGCCGCCGAGATGCGCGGCCGCATCGAGAAGCTGCTTGGTGGCGGGATCGGCGGTACTCACAGCCATCACGGCATGTGGGTCGGCACCTTCCACGGCATCGCCCACCGCCTGTTGCGCGCCCATCATCTGGATGCCGGTCTGCCGCAAGATTTCCAGATCCTCGACAGTGACGATCAGCTGCGCCTCATCAAGCGGGTGGTGCGCTCGCTGAATCTGGACGAGAAGCAGTGGGTGCCGCGCGCCGTGATGGGCTACATCAACGGCAAGAAGGACGACGGCCTGCGCCCCAAGGATATAGAGCCGTTTGGTGATGTTGCCTCGCGTACCTACCACAAGCTGTATCAGGTCTATCAGGAGACCTGTGATCGTGCGGGTCTCGTCGATTTTGCCGAGCTGCTGCTGCGGGCCCACGAGTTGTGGCTGCACAAGCCGCACATCCTCGACCACTACCAGCAGCGCTTCGCGCATATTCTGGTCGACGAGTTTCAGGACACCAACGCCATCCAGTACGCCTGGATCCGCATTCTGGCGGGTAACCGTAGCAAGGTGATGATCGTCGGCGACGATGACCAGTCCATCTACGGCTGGCGCGGCGCCAAGGTGGAGAATATCAGCCGTTTCCTCAGCGACTACCCGGGGGCGCGTACCATCCGCCTGGAGCAGAACTACCGCTCCACCGCCACCATCCTCAAGGCGTCGAACCAGCTGATTGCCAACAACGCCGAGCGGCTGGGCAAGGAGCTGTGGACCGAGGGCGGCGAGGGCGAACCCATCTCCATCTATGCCGCCTATAACGAAATCGATGAGGCGCGCTTCGTGGTCGGCCGCCTGAAGGCCTGGCGCGAGCAGGGCGGTGTGCTCTCCGATTGCGCCATCTTGTATCGCAACAACGCCCAGTCCCGGGTGCTGGAAGAGGCGTTGCTGCAGGAGCGCCTGCCCTATCGCATCTACGGCGGTTTGCGCTTCTTCGAGCGCCAGGAGATCAAGGATGCCATGGCCTATCTGCGCCTGCTGGGCAACCGCGGTGATGACGCCTCCTTCGAGCGGGTGGTCAACACCCCGACTCGCGGCATCGGCGATCGCACTCTCGGCCTCATCCGCGAGGCGGCGCGGGATCGCGGGCTGAACCTGTGGCAGGCCGCCTGGCAGCTGTGTGAAGAGCGGGTGCTGGCCGGACGCGCCGCCAGTGCGGTCAGCCAGTTTTTGGCACTGATCAACCGGCTGGAAACCGACACCAGCGAGCTGCCGCTGCATCTGCAGACCGATCGGGTGATCCGCGAGAGTGGCCTCTGGAGCCTGTATCAGGCGGAGAAGAGCGAGAAGGGACAGTCGCGCATCGAAAACCTCGAGGAGCTGGTCAACGCCACCCGGGTGTTCCAGCCCTCCGACGAGATGAGCGACATGGCGCCGCTGACCGCCTTCGTCGCCCATGCCGCGCTGGAAGCGGGGGAATCTCAGGCCGATGAGTTCGAGGTGGCGGTGCAGTTGATGACGCTGCACAGTGCCAAGGGGCTGGAGTTCCCGCTGGTGTGCATGGTCGGTGTCGAGGAGGGGATGTTCCCCAGCCAGCAATCCAGCGAGGAGAGTGGGCGGCTGCAGGAGGAGCGGCGACTCTGTTATGTCGGCATGACCCGGGCGATGCAGAAGCTGTATATGACCCACGCCGAAAACCGCCGTCTGTATGGTCAGGAGATGCACCACAGACCGAGCCGCTTCCTCAAGGAGCTGCCGAGCGAGTGTCTGGAGGAGGTGCGGCTGCGCACCCAGGTGAGCTGGGCGCAACCGGTGGCCTCCAGCAACCGCTTCAACAACGAGTTTGCCCAGGAGAGCTTCGACAGCACCGGCTTCCGTCTCGGCCAGCGGGTGCGGCACAGCAAGTTCGGCGAAGGCACAGTCCTCAACTACGAGGGAATAGGTCCGCAGAGCCGGATCCAGGTCAACTTCGATGATCAGGGTAGCAAGTGGCTGGTAGTGGCGTACGCCCGGCTGGAGCCGCTGTAAGACAGCGGCCCCCGCTGGGTGAGCCGATGCCCCGGCTTGCCGTCCGGGGTCTGGAACGGTCGTGCCGGTTCCGCCTTGCCGACGCTGGCGATCTGTCCACCTGCGGCGGACGGCGGCGGGCCAAGGGGGAAAAGGCCTCCCCCTTGGCAATCCCGGGCCTTTGCGCCCACTGCCGCCTGATCCTCGCTTACCGGCAGGCTTCCGTGACCATCAGCGATGGCACATCCCTGTGCCAGCGCTGACTCTCGCCGCATCCATGCGGCTCATTCCCTCCACCCTGCCTCCCGCTCGGGGCGGCACAGGGCTTGATGAGCTGACGCCCCTCTCCCGGTCATCCTGACCGTTCACCGGCTTCATTCACCCCTCATCTCGGCCCGGCAGACGGCTTCGGGCCTTGGGTGAATAGGGGCGTTGGGCCCATGCCCATTGGGTTGATGGTCGGAATTCACATATAGATTTGGCTTGATCCGGTTCCGCCTTGCAGACGCTGGCGATCTGCCCACCTGCGGTGGACGGCGGCGGGCCAAGGGGGAAAAGGCCTCCCCCTTGGCAATCCCGGGCCCGGGTTTTTGCCGGCTGCCGGGAAAGCCCCGAGCTGCGGGCTGCCCTCCACCGGCCGGGAGCCACACGCCATCCCTGGCGTGAAGCTCCCTCTCCCGGTCATCCTGACCGTTCACCGGTTCCGTTCATCCCTTCACTCGGCCCGGCAGACGGCTGCGGGCTTTGGGTGATTGGGGCTGTGCGGCCTGATCCTTGCCGTTTCCTTGGCTGCTGCTTTGCGGTAGCGTGGGCAAGATGATGTTTTAACCGTAAGTGGGAAAGAGCGGGGTTGAATGATGATTCTTGAAGTGGCGGTATTGAATGTAATTTCCGGGCAAGAACCCGAGTTTGAAAAGGCGTTTGCCGTGGCCTCTTCGATTATTTCGTCGATGCCCGGTTATGTGTCACACCAACTGCAGCGTTGTCTCGAAACTCCATCCCGTTATATTTTGCTGGTGAATTGGCAAACCCTTGAACATCACACCCAGGGTTTTCGCGGTTCGACCCAATACCAGCAATGGCGACAATTACTGCACCATTTCTATGATCCATTCCCCACCGTTGAACACTATGAAATGGTCGTTGCACAGCAATAGCGAGGCAATCATTTATTGGATTAAGGTGGGCGGTGAAGATGCAGGATATAATCGAAAAAGCGGTTGATTACTTAACGTCCAAATACAAGGCTAAAACCATACTGCTATATGGTTCCTTTGCCAGTCAGGCGGCGAATAATCAGAGCGATATTGATCTCATCGTGTTGGCTGATACCGATGCTGAAGGCCATGATTCAAGCCAGATTGATAACCACATCCTGGATGCATGGATCTATCCAATCAACCGTTGGGAAGATCCATCAACCTTTACTCATATTTCCCCCTTCAGGATCCTGATGGATGAACTGGGTGTTGCTGAAAAGCTCGAAGCAAGTATTCTTGAACAACGAATAAAAGCCACCAAGATCCTTTCGGCTGCCGAATATCAGCAGTTAGTATCCTGGATCAAGAAAATGCTTAACCGAGCCACGCAAAATACCGTAGAAGCGAACTATCGATATAATTGGCTACTCCATGAGGTCCCCGAACTATATGCCAATCTATCCGGTATTTATTATGATGGGCCGGTAAAAACACTTCGCCGCATCAAAGAGCAAGATCCCGACTTGTATCAGCAATACGAAACACTCCTGGCGACAGGGAAAAATGTAACACTGTTGGATGATTTATATGGGTTGATTATTGATAGAGCCGATCTTGGTCTGAGTAGATAACTTATTATTTCCCAAGTGGTTGTGATGTTCTGGAGATATATATGCAGTTCATGTGTTTTTATACTAGTAAGCCGGTGGCTGCTATGTATCCTATTACGGAAGATGATTTCCCTCAGAGTCGGGCCGACATACAGTCATTCTTGGAAAAACTTGATCAAGTGGTTTTTGAAAAACAATCCGCCAACTTCATATTGCAAGTTTGTCGCGATGGCTTGATAAAGATTCACGCCCCTAATATTGAGATTGATCATCCGATTGATTCAACCAAGGTCTTTACCATGTCAGTTAAGTGGCAGGAAAAGTGGGGTAAATACCTTAACTTTTTGAATGCCTTCCATGTGATCTTATATTCATATACTCTTCACTTTAAATGGGGGGAAGATAAGTCAGTAGATATACTCGACTTTTGTGAGATAACAAGAAATGACGCATTCCAAATGAATGACCGAGAGTCTAATCCTGGACTTTCAAGTGTCTATCATGCTGGGGTTTCAAGAAGAGAGATATACCGGAAGATAAGCGCATCCAATCACCCCTTATTGTTTTCTAGTCTAGGTTTGCATGAAGATATATTGGCATGTGCAGCTGAGCAATTTGAACAGGTGTCCGGCAACGAAGAATTGATCCAGCTTTTATCCGAGCTAGCCAAAAGCCTGTCCGAATTCAAACAATTTAACAATATATCATCATTAATAATGGCCTGGTTCGGTATAGAAAAAATCATCAATAGAATGTGGAGTTCACTCAAAGGTTCGCCTTTATATGAAAAAAGAAAAACAGATATCCTAAATTCAAATAAAAACCAAAAAGGTGAGCTAAAGGATTTGGACAGGTACACTGTTTTTAATAAGATAAATGGACTACATGCGGTTGGTCTATTAGAAAAGTATGATTTTGACTGTCTCGGTAAATGTCGCAAAGAGCGGAATGATATTGCGCATAACGATAAGAGAATTATTGATGACGATATCGCCATTATGGTTAATCAATTGCTAATTAAACTGATTAATATGAATTTTGATTTGAATATTCGCGCCAGTTTTAATATCTCGACCGTGGCTATATAAGAGGCTGCCTTGACCAGCTCACCAAAACCTGGCGCCGTCTGTCGGGCCGAGGGGAGGGGGATCGGAGGCGGTGAGCGGTCAGGATGACCGGGAGAGGGAGCGTCACGCCAGGGATGGCGTGTGGCTCCCGGCCGGTGGAGAGCGGCCCGGAGCGAGGGGCTTTCCCGACAGTCGGCATAAACCTGGGCCCGGGATTGCCAAGGGGGAGGCCTTTTCCCCCTTGGTCCGCCCCCGCCAACGGCAGGTTGGCAAATCGCCATGGCCGACCAGGGCGGAAACGGACTAGCCAAGATCAGCAATCATCGGAATCAGCCAGAGCAAACCCCACCCCGACCCTCCCCTTGGAAAAAAAGGGGAGGGAGCAAAGCAACAGCATCGCGAGCTTTGCTTGCTCCTACAGTAGAGCCAGTTGGCGTCGGCTCAAACGCATAGGCCGAGGCTCAGGCTCGCTGAGAGCCGTGACCATGGCCGCTCAGGATGAGCGAGCGCGGGCAACGGGTGTACGCCAACACCCTCAGCGATTCTGCACCGAATCCCGGGTCACCAGACGGCCGGTGAACTTCTGCTGCTCCGCCGAGGGCAGGGCGTGGCCGCCGAGGACTTGCAGGGTCAGACGCACTGCCTCCTGGGCCAGACGTTCGCTGGGGTACTCGATACAGGTGAGGGCCGGATTGAGCTGGCTGGCCAGGGTCGAGCCTTCCAGACTGACGATGGAGACATCCTGCGGCACCTGCAAATTGAACTCCCGCAGCAGGCGCATGGCTTCGGCGGCCTGGGCATCGTGCTGCACCACCAGGGCGGTAAAGGGCAGATAACGGTTCAACAGGCCGAGCAGCGCCTGCTGATTGTCACCGGCTTCGATCACCAACTGGCGGTTATAGGGCAGGGATTGATGCTGCAGCGCTTGCTGATAGCCCTGCACCATCTGCAGGCCGCTCGGTGTGGTCAGGCTTTCGACCAGCAGGGCGATCTGGCGGTGGGACTTGCCGAGCAGAAAGCGGCAGGCGCTTTCACAGGCAAATACGAAATCGTAACTGAGGTTGATATCACTGGCTTCGGCGACGCCATCGAGCTGGATCAGCCGTTCGTCCCGTTCCAGCGGCGCGCTGGCCCCGATCACCACAATGGCATCGCAACGGCCACCGAGCAGTTCATCGGCGGCGGCTTGTTGCTGGGCTTGCCCTTCGGCGAAGCGGATCAGCAGGTGGCGGTTGACCTGGCTCAGCTCGCGCTCCAGTAATGGCAGCAGGCTGGTGATGCGGCCGGTTTCCCGGGCCGAGAGGATCACGCCGATGCAGTCGGTACTCTGGTTGGCCAACGAGCGGGCCATGGCGTTGGGCCGGTAGTTGAGTTGCTCCACCGCCTGCAACACCGCCAGCCGGCTCTCTTCACGCACGCCGCGGGTACCACTCAATACCCGCGAGACGGTCGCCTTGGAGACATTCGCAAGTCGGGAGACATCGGTGATATTGGCCATGGCTGCATACTCGGTAACCGGTTTTTAGTCCATAAAGCATACCATAACCTGCTGCTTCCCGGCAGCGCCAATGGCCAAACTGTTAGCCTATTGGCAGAAAAAATCCGCAAAAACTACCGTGAAATGGCGGTTTTGGCGGCATAGCAAAGAGAACAGGGTGGCTTTCGCCACCCTGAGGTCGGGTCTTAGAAGAAGTATTTGAAGCGCACGCGGCCACCGTAACGGTCCATATTGGACACGGTTTCGGAATCCGGTTGCAGCTGTGACCAGTAGGCACCCAGGTAGATGTCAAAGTTCTGCAGCTCCAGCACGCTGGGGATCTTGTAGGAGGCATAGGTGGTGTGGATCTTATGCTTGCCGACCAGATCGCCATAATCGGCATTGCTGGCGGTATTGGCACTCTCGATGTCGTTGATGGCATAGATGTAGCCCAGACCCAGTTGTTGCCATACCAGGTTGACGCCAGCGGTGCTGTCGGTTTCTTCCACCGCCGACATCTGCGCCAGGTTGGCATTCACCGTCAGGTTCTCCTGGCTCCAGGTCGAGGTGAGGCCGTAACCATTGCGCTTGGAGACGGATTCGCCGTTGGCCAGCATGGCATCGGAGATCAGGTTGCTCTCCGCACCGAGGGCCAGCTTGAAGTTCTCGTTCTTCCAGGCCACCACCGGCCGGGCGATCAGCGAATCCTTCTCCTTGGTCACCTGGTAACCATGGTATTGCTGGTTGGCGAACAGGTTGGTGCGGTCGCCAATCAGGGTGGAGAGTTCCAGATACCAGTTGCCGGCTTGCTGATTCAGCAGCACCTGACCGCCCTTACCGGCACGACCACGGCCCTCTTTGAGCATATAGATGTAGCCGTGGCCATCGTTGTAGAGGTCATTGGCGCTATCCCCGGAGTGTTCGACGAAGATGTCCTGCCCGAGCGGGAACAGGTCGTAGGCTTCGAAACGACCGACCTTCATGCCCCAACCGGCCTTCTTGCCAAAGCCCAGCCAGGCATCATCGGCACTGGCACCGGCGTTGACCGAGACGGTGGGCTGGATCACCACCTGCCCATAGGCGCCGCTGGGCAACTCCTTGATGGCGGCAAAGTTCAGCAGCAGGCGGCCGTCCATATCCCAGCGATCCTGCTGATGGCTCTGGCCCATCAGGGTGCCCGGGCTGGTGTTGGCCGCATTGAGGTTGAGTTCGGCGTCACCGCCCAGGCTCAACTTGCCAAAGTCGCCATTGGTCTCGACGACGGCATGGGCCGCCGAGGCCATGGTGAGTGCCAGCAGGGTGGGGATCAGACGTGTAGGGGTCTTGAGGTTCATTGTTATCATTCCTTGTGATGTTGAAGTGACTTGCGAACAAGTCGGTTTCCTTTGACGCCTTTTTGACGTTTCAAGGGTGAAACTGACCGCCATCGGTTCAGGATGGTGAGGTCTGGATCGGGTGCGTTAAAACCGGGTCTACGATGTCAGCAGGCGAAGTAGAGGTGCCGCTCGCCGCTGCCATCGAGCCGACATCGGCAGTCGGGCGGGATCAGCAGGGCTTCGCCCCGGGCGCAGCGGATCTCGCCGCCAGGCCAGGCCAGATGGATGGCATCTCCCAGATTGAGCAACAGTCCGGGGCCGGTATGTACCGGTAACCATTGCGACTGCTGGCCGTGGAGATGGAATAGGTGAAACTCGGCGCTGGGCAGCGGGTAGCTGGTGCATCCGGCTTCCAGCTGCAACGGCTGGATGCGTAACGCTGGCCGCACCGCGATATCGACTACCTCCAGCAGCGCCTGGCTGTCGACGTGTTTGCCGGTCAATCCCGCCCGCAGCACATTGTCCGAATTGGCCATCAACTCCAGGTTGCAGCCATGGAGATAGGCATGGGGCAGCCGTGCCGGTTGAAAGATCGCCTCGCCGGGCGCGACTTCGAGCAGCTCCATCAGCAGCATCAGCAGCAGTCCGGGATCCCGGCACTCGCGGCCACCCTGCTGCTGCGCCGCCTTGGCCAGCCAGAATTCGTGGCTCTCCTGACCCCAGAAATCCTGCTCGTAGGCGGGGATCACCTGGGCCAGCAGCGGCCCGAGCAGGGTATCGCGCTCGGCCAGGCTCAGTTGCAGCACCCGCCGGTAGAGGGTCTCCAGACCCGTGCGCCGCAGCAGGTGGGCCAGGGAGGCGAGGCTGGGGTAAGGGGCCAGCCGCGCCAGGATCCGCGCCGGCTCACTGAAGCCATACAGTAGATGGCAATGGGTCAGCGCCACCATCACCTCCGGTTTGTGGTTCGCATCCCGGTAGTTGCGCTCTGCCGCCTCACGGGGAATGCCGGCGGCCTCCTCGCGGGCAAAGCCTTCGATGGCCTGCTGGCGATCGGGATGTACCTGGATCGACAGGCACTCGGCGACTTCCAGCACCTTGAGCAGGTAAGGCAGCGGCTGGTCCGCCAGCAACTGGCGCAACGTGGTCTGCAGACCGGGTACCCGGGTCGGCCCCTGTTCATGGCTGCCAAACCACAGCTCGGCCCAGGGCTGATCGCCCCCGGGTTGCTGCAGCAGCGAGGGGATCAGATGGCGTCCACCCCAGGCGTAGTGCTGGACGTGGCCGCGCAGGATCTGCGGCGTGCGCAGTGCGGCAGGCATCATGACGCGACTCCTCCGTTCAGGGCAGGTAACCAGGCCGCGCCGCGCACGCCGCTGCTATCGCCATGGCGCGCCGGAACCAGCCGGGTGCGACAGCTGTCGGTAAACAGGTAGGGCAGCAGGGCGGTGGGCAGATCCTGATACAGGCTCAGCACATTCGACAGGCCACCGCCGAAGACGATGACGTCCGGATCCAGCAGATTGATGACGCTGCCCAGGCTGCGCGCCAGGGCATCGATGAAGTGACGGTAGTGATCCCGGGCGGCTTGCAGGCCACCGGCGGCGGCGCCGAGGATTTCCGGGGCGCTCAGCGGCTGGCCATGGTTCTGGGCAAAGCGGGCGGCAAAGCCGGTGCCGGAGACAAAGCGCTCGATGCAGTTGTTGCGCCCGCAGTAGCAGGGTTGGCCCGGGCCATCCCACTCCGGCAGATAGCCGGGCAGCGGGTTGTGGCCCCACTCGCCGGTGATGGCGTTGGGGCCGACCAGCAGTTGCTGGTGCACCACCAGACCGCCGCCACAGCCGGTGCCGAGAATGACGCCGAACACCACGGCACTGCCCTGGGCGGCACCGTCGATGGCCTCCGACAGGGTGAAGCAGTCGGCATCGTTGGCCAGCCAGATCGGGTGGCCCAGCGCCGCCTGCAGATCGTCACGCAGCGGCTGGTCATTGAGGATCAGACAGTTGGAGTTCTTGATGCGGCCATTATCGGCGCGCACGGCACCGGGCAAGCCGATACCGATGGAAAACGGCGGCGTCGCCTCCTCGCCAAAGCTGACAATGAAGTCCAGCAGCGCGTGCAGGAACTCCGGATAGCTCTGTGTCGGTGTGGCGATGCGGCGTCGGCACAGGACTTCGCCCTGCCCATCCAGCAGCAGGCCTTCAATCTTGGTGCCGCCAATGTCCAGTCCCAGTCGTAACATCTGCAATTCCTCGAGGGCCAGGGCTCAGGCGGCCTGACGGCGATAGAGTTCGATGAGTTCGGTGACCAGCTCCTTGGCCAGCATCGAGGTCATCAGATGGTCCTGGGCGTGCACCAGCACCAAGGTCACCGGGATCTTGCCCTCGCCCTGATCGGCCTCGATGAGCCGGGTCTGTACCGCATGGGCGGCATTGGCGGACTCGGTCGCCTGGCGCAGCAGATCGTCGGCCTCGGCAAATTGCCCTTGCTTGGCCTGGCGCAACGCCTCGTAACAGAGGCTGCGGGATTGTCCGGCGTTGATGATGATGCCCATCACGGTTTCTTCTAAATCAAACATGCTGTGTTCCTCTTCCTGAGGAGGCGACCTAAGGGGCCACCTCCGGATTGGCGCCGGGGTTAGAAACCGCCGCGTCGTGATACATCGGCGAACCATTCGCCACTCTTTTTGATGCGCCGCTCACCGGTTGCCAGCTCCAGGCGAATGAAGCCATAGCGATTCTTGTAGGCGTTGCTCCAGGACCAGTTATCGATGAAGGTCCAGAGGTGATAGCCCTGACAGGCGCAGCCTTCTTGCAGTGCCTTGTGCAGCCAGGTCAGGTGGTCGCGGATGAAGCCGATCCGGTACTCGTCCTGGATCTGGCCATCGCCGCCCTTGAACTTCTCCTCGCCCTCGACGCCCATGCCATTTTCCGAGATGTAACTGGGCAGGTTGCCGTAGTTGTCCCGCAGGTTGGTCAGGATGTCGTAGATGCCCTGCTCGTAGATCTCCCAGCCGCGGTGCGGGTTCATCTTGCGACCCGGCATCTCGTAGTAGTCGAAGAACCACTCCGGCATGAAGGGGCTGGCGGGGTTGATGGCATGGCTGAGCGCCTTGACCCGGCGCGGCTGGTAGTAGTTGACGCCCAGCAGATCGATGGTGCCGGCGGCCAGCAGTTCCCGATCCCCGGGTTCGCAGGCGGGGAGCTGGTCATACTCCTGCAGCAGCGCCACCAGTTCCGCCGGATAGCTGCCCTTGACTGCCGGGTCGAGGAAGCTGCGATTGAAGAACAGGTCGGCGATCTGTGACGCCTTCAGATCCGCCGGATGCTGGGAGCGCGGATAGGAGGGGGTCAGGTTGAGGATGATGCCAATCTGGCCCTCCAGCTGCCGGGCCCGGTAGCGCACCACCGCCTGGGCATGGGCCAGCATGGTGTGGTAGGCGACCGTGGCGGCGCGGCGGAAATCCACCACGTTCGGGTAGTGGAAGTCGTACAGATAGCCACCTTCCACCGGCACTATCGGCTCATTGAAGGTGAACCAGTGTTTGACCTTGTGGCCGAACAAGCGGAAGCAGGTGTCGGCAAATTCGGCATAGGCGTCGATGACCTCGCGACTCTCCCAGCCGCCCAGCTCCTGCATCGCCAGCGGCATGTCGAAGTGGAACAGGCAGATAAACGGCTGTATGCCCTTGGCCAGCAGCTCGTCGATCATGGCATGGTAGAAGGCAACGGCCTCCGGATTGACCGCGCCACGGCCCTGGGGGATCAGTCGGGCCCAGGCGATGGAGGTGCGGAAGCTGTTGTGGCCCAGCTGCTGCATCAGAGCGATATCGTCACGAAAATGCTGGTAAAACCCTGAGGTGTGCTCCGGGCCGACCTGCTGGTGGAAACGGTGGGGCTGGGTGGCAAACCAGTGATCCCAGATGGTCGCGGCCTTGCCGCCCTGCAGGCTGGCCCCTTCGGCTTGCGCCGCAGAGGAGGCGCTACCCCACCAGAAATGGTCCGGAAAACGGTACTGCATGATGAACTCTCCAATGAGGGCCGCTGGGTACAGCAGCCCGGGTTGCAACGTCAGTCGGGATCAGCGCGCCGGTACGGCGGCCAGAGTCGGGCTTTCTTGCTCGTCGGCCACTTCCTGCTTCAGCAGGGTGCGTTCATAGGCCTTGAGGAAGGGGTAATACATGGCCGCGGCGGTGAACATGCAGAACAGGCTCAGTAACAGCGGGCTGATCGCCCAGTTGGCGGCCCAGGAGGCACCGATGGGGCCCGGGGTGGTCCAGGGGGTCAGTGACATGACGCGTGCCACCAGACCCATATCCACGGCGAACCAGGCCAGAGTGGCGTTGATCATCGGCACCAGCAGGAAGGGCAGGAAGAACACCGGGTTCATGACAATCGGCGCGCCGAACAGGATAGGTTCGTTGATGTTGAACAGGCCGGGGACTATGCCCATCTTGCCGATGGAGCGCAGGTGGGCGGCTTTACTGCGCAGCAGCAGGAAGGCCAGCGGCAGGGTCGAGCCGACGCCACCGATGAGCAGGTAGTGATCCCAGAAACCCTGCAGGAAGATATGGGGTAAGGGTTGACCGGCGGCCATGGCGGCCTGGTTGGCAGCCAGGTTGGCCATCCAGAACGGGTTCATGATCCCGGTAACGATGAGGGCACCGTGAATACCGGCAAACCACAGCACCTGGCACAGCAAAACCGCCAGCAGCATGGCCGGTAAGGAGTCCGAGGCGGCGACCAGCGGCTTGACCAGTGACATGATGGCTTCCGGCAGAATCATACCGGTGGCGCTCTCAATCAGCAGGTTCAGCGGGTGCAGGGTCAGGATGATGACCAGTACCGGGATCAGCACCTCGAAGGAGCGGGCAACGCCGGTCGGCACCTGGGGCGGCAACTTGATGGTGATGTTGTTGCGTTTGAGCCAGGCATAGACCTCGGCGGCATAAATCGCCGTCAGCAGGGCGGTGAAGATCCCCTGACCGGAGAGATACTGCATCGAGATGGCGCCATCCTTGAGCGGAGCCGCGACCAGCAGGAAGGACATCAGGCAGAGCAGGCCTGTGGTCACCGGGTCCAGATTATTCTGGCGCGCCAGACTGGCGCCGATCCCCACCGAGATAAACAGGGTCATCAGGCCCATGCTGAGCTGGAAGGGCAGCAGCAGTTGCGGTTGGTACTTGGCTGAAAAGTCGAGCCAGGCGCGGGCGAAGCCCCACTGGGTCTCCGGCGAGAAGGGCGGGAAGATGAACACCAGCATGAAGCTGCCGATGATCATGAAGGGCAGGGCGGCGATGAAACCGTCCCGGATGGCTTGCACATACTTTTGCTGGCCGAGACGTCCGGCCAGCGGGCTGATCTGGCGCTCGATGACGCTGACAAACTGGTTATATAGGGTACTCATGGCATTTCCTTGTGGTAGTCACTGACACAGTGTTGGCGACTGACAGTTAACGGATCAGGGAGAGGGCGTGGTCCAGGACCCGATCTCCCCGCTGCATGCCGTAATCCATCATGTTGATCACATCGACCGGAACGCCGTGCTGGGAGGCCTTGTGCTGCAGATCCTGCTGCATGTACTTGACCTGGGGTCCGAGCAGGACCACCTGGTAGTTCGGCATCTGGACATCAAACTCCGAAGCCCCATAGGCACGGATCTCGGTTTCCAGTCCGCGCTTGAGCGCTTCTTCCTGCATCTTCTTCACCAGCAAGCTGGTGGACATGCCTGACGAGCAGCACAGCATGATTTTTTTCATTTCCATTTCTCCGGTTTCAATAAGCTGATGGCGCAGATTCTTGATCGTTTGGATAATAAATGGAAACCGGTTTCCGTTCGATTTGTCCCTGTTTGTGATCCGGATCGCCAGTCACGATGAAACCGCTCTCAAAAGTGTGATCGTGACGAAAAAATGACAAAGTCGGCTCGGGAAATGACGGAAACAAAGCGCTGAAATGGCGAGAATAGGGGCGAAAAATAGTTTCCCGTCTCCTGGACGGGATCGGCGTGGATTGGATAACCACAGCACAGGAGTGGCAGGGTGAGCAAACAGAGTGGGATGAACCTGCAGGCCATGGGCATTTTGGTCAGCATCATCGAACAACGCATGGTGCCCGTGGCCAACTGGTTGACGCGCAGCCAGCATGTGCTGGCGCTGCGGGATGGCTTTCAGTTGGCGATTCCCTTCATCATCATCGGTAGCCTGCTGGTGCCATTTTTGTATCCGCCGGTGCTGGCGGATAGCGTCCACCCGCTGGCGCAGTGGCTGCTGGCGGTTTCCCGTCTGGTATCGCCGCTGCTCTATCCCGTGTATGCCCACACCCTGGGGCTGATTTCACTGATCATCGCCTACGGCACGGCGGCCAGTCTGGCCAAGGCATATCAGTTACCGGAGCGGCTATCCGGACTCACCGGCTGTCTGGCCTTCCTGATGCTCATCGATTTCAGCTCGTTGCAACCGGGTATTTTTGGCTATCTCGGTGGGCTCGGCATCTTCACGGCCTTATGTACCGCAATTTACGCCGTTGAAATCATACGACTCTTCTATCGGCGTGGCTGGTGCATCCATATGCCCGAAGAGGTGCCGCTGATGACCCGGCGCGGGTTCCAGCTCATCATGCCGCTGCTGTTTATCATGCTCTCCCTGAGCCTGTTGAAGGTCTGGTTGCAGACGCAATTTGATATCACGCTGCCGCACTTGATGGCCGAGCTGTTTCGCCCGCTGATCAGCGGAGCCGATACTCTGCCTGCACTACTGCTGGCGTTGTTGATTGCCCATCTGCTGTGGTTCATGGGCATTCACGGTGCGCTGATTATGTCTGGTGTGCTCTCGCCCTTCTGGATGGCTAACCTGGCCGCCAACCAGTCGTCCCTGGTGGTCGGAGAGCCGCTGCCACATATTTTCCTGCAAGGCTTCTGGGACTATTTCCTGCTGATTGGCGGCATTGGTAGCACCCTGCCTCTGGTGTGGATGGCGCTGCGCAGCCGCAGCCGGACGCTGAAATCGGTGGGTAAGTTGGGGCTGATGCCATCGCTGTTCAATATCAACGAACCCATATTGTTCGGTTTCCCGATCATCATGAATCCCCTGTTCTTTTTGCCGTTTATCGCCGTGCCGCTGCTGAACGCCATCCTGGCCTGGCAGTTGACCCAGTGGGGGTTTCTGGATCGGTTTGTGGCCTTGCTGCCCTGGTCGGTTCCGGCCCCGCTGGGAGCCTCCTGGGCGGCGAATGGCAGTTGGCATAACCTGCTGATGAGCCTGTTCTGTATCTTCAACAGCTGGATGATCTACCGTCCCTTCTTTGTCATCCACGAGAAGATGTTGTTGCAGCAGGAATCTGAACCTGTAACGGCGGATTAGTTATCCACCTTGCACTGAAAATTGGAAATCGGTTTCCATTTCGAACTGCAGCGGTCGACGGGTGCGCCGGAGATGAGCCAGGGTTTGCTGCCAATTCGGATAGCAAAACCCGGGCACAAGAGTGGCTCAGCCCTAATGTTTGTCAGTTAAGAGGTTCAGGCGAGACAACCTCTCTCGCCAACTCGCCGTAAACCCATCCGTGGGGGCTCGATGGCGGCATCCCTGCCGCCAACGGTTAGCTCAATAGGCTATCTCGCCTTCGCTGGCTGACTGGTATTGGTTTCCGAGCCCCTTGTCTTCATCGCAGGAAGTTGCCATGGTGACAGGTATCAGGCAGCAAGAGGATGGAGAGAGCTATGCGCACCTTGGGACTCATCGGCGGCATGAGTTGGGAGTCGACACAGAGTTACTACCGGCTGATCAATGAAGGGGTAAAAGCCCGCTTGGGCGGCCTGCATTCGGCGCGGCTTATTCTGTTCTCGGTGGATTTTGCCGAAATCGAGGCCTTGCAGGCGCAAGGGGACTGGGTGCGTGCCGGCATGATCCTGAGCGATGCCGCTCGCTCCCTCAAGGCGGCGGGAGCCGAAGGATTGGTGCTCTGTACCAATACCATGCACAAGGTGGCGTCCGCCATCGAGGGGGTCGGCCTGCCGCTGATCCATATTGCCGATGCCACCGCCCAGGTGGTGAAGGCCCAGGGTATCCAGCGCATTGGCCTGCTCGGCACCCGTTTTACCATGGAGCAGAGCTTTTATGCCGGCCGTCTGGCCCGCTATGGCTTGCAGGTGCTGACGCCGGAAGAGGCCGGGCGGGAGCAGGTGCACCGCATCATTTATGACGAGCTTTGCCTGGGACGGATCCACGCCGGCTCACGCCAGATCTATCGCGACATTATGACCGACCTTGTGGCTCGCGGCGCCGAGGGCATCATCTTTGGCTGTACCGAGATCGGCCTGCTGGTGTCGCCGCAGGATAGCGAGGTTCCGGTGTTCGATACCACAGTGCTGCATGCCCAGGCCGCGGTGAACTGGGCTCTGGGCCCGGCTTAAGCTGCGGTCGGGGCTCGCTATCCGACCGCTAATAGGAATAGTTGTTCAGACGGAGGCGGCACGCTGCTGCTTACTGCGTCGCCAGCCGTCCCAGCTGAACAGCGCCAGTGCCGACCAGATGAAGCCGAAGGTCACCAGCTTGGCCATCTGTACCGGTTCGCCGTAATAAAACAGCGCCAGCAGGAACATGATGCTGGGGCCTAAGTATTGAATGAAACCCAGGGTCGACAGCGGGATCAGACGGGCGCCGGCGGTAAACAGCAGCAGCGGCACCGTGGTGACCACGCCCGCCGCCAGCAGCAACAGGTTGAGCGAGGCGGCATTGTGGCTCAGGTCACTGGTGGCTGAATCGGCGATGCCGAATAGATAGATGAGTGCCAGCGGCAGCAGTAGCAGGGTCTCGACGAACAATCCCGTCTGGGCATCCACCGGGATCTTCTTGCGGATCAGGCCATAGATGCCGAAGCTGCTGGCCAAGGTCAGCGCAATCCACGGCAGATGGCCGATCAGAACCACCTGGATCACCACCCCGATCGCCGCCAAGAGCACCGCCGTCCACTGCAAACGCCGCAGGCGTTCACCGAGGAACAGCATCCCCAGCAGGATATTGAACAGCGGATTGATGTAGTAGCCGAGGCTGGCTTCCAGCAGGTGGTTATGGTTCACCGCCCAGATAAACAGCAGCCAGTTACCGGCGACCAGGAGCGCCGATAGCGTCAGGTTGAGCAATTGTCGTGGCGAGCGGAGCACCGCCTGCACCCGATAGAGTTGGCGGCTACCCAGTAGCAGGGCCAGCAGCAAGACACAGGACCAGATGATGCGGTGGGTGAGGATCTCGCTGGCCGGGACTTCGGTCAGTAATTTGAAGTAGAGCGGGCAGATGCCCCAAATCAGAAAGGCGCAGAGGGCGTAAATGACCCCTTTGGTGTGTGCAGGCATGATAGATCTCACAAATTGGCAGCAGAGCAGTGTAACGCGACCGTCGAGCGAGCAAAACGCATCTTCTGAGGGTGACAGGAAAAATAGTGGATCAGCACACTAGATGGTCATGATTGCGGTGGTAAATAGTAAAGCCTGGTCAGGGTGTGGGGGACAACAGCATAAAAGTGGGCATCGCCGGGATGCCCGTGGTGCCTGCATCACTCAGATCTGCCAGCGGCGATGCTGAATGGCCCGTAATGACAAGTTACAGCAGTCCATCTCCCGACTCATGGTGGGGACATACTCTTGCAGCATCTGATCGACGCCGAGAACCAGTTTGTCCTTGATGGAGACCACGGGTTCTTTCCAGGCGTGCATGCAGGTGTGTTCCGGGATCAGGATCTGCCGATACTCCTGCAGCAGCTCGTTCGGCCAGCGCTCCAGCACCAGAGCGTGACAATCCAGATAGGCCACCAGAGGTCCGCGCAATAACAGGAAACGTACCTGCGCCAAGTCCCGCTGGCTCAGGGCTTGTTCATTGATTTGGCAAGTCTGTTGGCGACCACTGTGGGCATGCTGGAACAGACCCCGTTGCCGACATTCGATGATGCGATACCAGGGCAGGGCCGACGCGTCCTCATAGCCTTCCAGCTCCCGTTGCAGCCATTGCTTCAGGCCCATCTCATCGGTGGTTTGATGGAGGCATTTGAGACGTTCCACCAGGCCACTACATTGAACAGTCGACACAGTACCCATGAGTTCGATCCTCCTGTTGATACAAGTATGGCTCTTCATCCTGAGTGAGGTGTTGAGGCCCATTGATAGTGGTCAAATTCTAGCCAGAAATAGACACCGTCGGTGGGGAACGACGGTGTTATTTTCCGCATTGGCACGGCAATGGGTCGCAATCTAGACCATTCGACATCCCTTCTTCGATTCGTTGCGTCGCGGCATGCGACAGCGGTTTTCCCCAGCTCCCGGCTGTTCTACAATGGCGGCCCTATGCAACTGCCATCTCTCGAACTCGCTTCCGGCGTTCTGCCTCCCTCGACACCCTCACCGCTGCAGGTGCTACGGGAGGTGTTTGGCTATCAGGAATTTCGTCCCGGCCAGGCGCAGATTGTCGAGCAAGTGGTGGCAGGCCGCGATGCGCTGGTCATCATGCCAACCGGCGGTGGCAAGTCGCTCTGCTTTCAGATCCCCGCACTAGTTAGACCGGGTCTGGCGGTAATAGTTTCCCCGTTGATCGCCTTAATGAAGGATCAGGTCGATACTCTGCGCGCCAACGGCGTGGCCGCGGCCTGTCTCAACTCCTCGGTGCCTCGGGAGGAGCTGCTCGGCATCTACTCCGCCTTGCGTCAGGGCGAACTCAAGTTGTTGTATGTGGCGCCAGAGCGCCTGATGCTGCCTGATTTTCTCGATCAGCTCGCCGAGTTGCGGCTGTCGCTGTTTGCCATCGACGAGGCGCACTGCATCTCGCAGTGGGGCCATGACTTCCGTCCGGAATATGCCCAGCTCGGGTGTCTGAAACAGCGGTTCCCCCATATTCCACTGCTGGCCCTGACCGCGACCGCCGATGAGGCGACGCGGCAGGATATTCTGGCGCGATTGGGGCAGAGTGATCCGCTGGTGCATCTGGCCAGCTTCGATCGGCCGAACATTCGCTACAGCCTGCTGGACAAGTACAAGCCGAACGAGCAACTGGCCAGTTATATCGACAAGCAGAGCGGCCAGTGCGGCATCGTCTATTGCACCAGCCGCAGCCGGACCGAGGAAGTGGCCAAGTTTCTGCGTGGTCGCGGCGTGCGCGCGGCCTGCTATCACGCCGGGTTACCGGTGCAGGAGCGAGCCAGTGTGCAGGAGGCCTTCCTGCGTGACGATATCGAGGTCGTAGTGGCGACCGTGGCGTTCGGCATGGGCATCGACAAGCCCAATGTGCGCTTCGTGGTGCACTATGACACGCCGAAGAATATCGAATCCTACTATCAGGAGACCGGACGGGCCGGGCGCGACGGTTTGCCTGCCGAAGCCTTGCTGCTGTTCGACCCGGCCGATACCGAGCGCCTGCGGCGCATGCTGGAAAGCGGCGAACACGCCAATCCCGAGCAGCAGAAAGTGGAGCAGTACAAGCTCAACCTGATGGCGGCTTTTGCCGAAGCCCAGACCTGTCGCCGTCAGGTGTTGCTCAACTACTTTGGCGAGTACCAGAGCCAGCCTTGCGGTAACTGCGACGTCTGCCTGGATCCGCCGCGAACCTATGATGGCAGCGAGGATGCCCGCAAGGCGCTCTCCTGCGTCTATCGGGTCGGCCAGCGTTTTGGCATCGGCTATGTCATCGAGGTGTTGCGCGGCTCCCTGAATCAGCGGATCCGCGAACAGGGTCATGACAAGCTATCGACCTTTGCCATTGGCAAGGAGCGCAGCCACGAACACTGGCTATCGGTGTTCCGGCAACTGATCCACAAGGGCTTGCTGACCCAGAACATCACCCGACATCTCACCCTGCAGCTGACCGAAGCCGCCCGTCCTGTGCTGCGCGGGGAGCAGGAGTTGGAACTGGCGGTGCCGCGGCTCGAAGTGGTGAGCCTGAAGAAGGGGCGCAGCCGGGGCCATGATGAGGCGAGTGCGGATTATGATGTGAAGCTGTTCCGCGAGTTGCGCAAGCTGCGCAAACAGATCGCCGAAGAGGAAGAGGTGCCGCCCTATGTGGTGTTTAACGACGCCACCCTCATCGAGATGGCGCGCGAGCAACCCTGTGACGATGACGAGTTGTTGGCGATCAATGGGGTCGGTTATCGCAAGCTGGAGCGTTTCGGTGAGCCATTCTTGGCCTGTATTCGCGA
This sequence comes from Pseudaeromonas sp. HNCC25DJ182, assembly GCF_055413365.1. Lineage (NCBI taxonomy): Bacteria > Pseudomonadati > Pseudomonadota > Gammaproteobacteria > Aeromonadales > Aeromonadaceae > Pseudaeromonas > Pseudaeromonas sp. HNCC25DJ182. The sequence goes on from NZ_JBVAYG010000005.1 coordinate 115,716, forward strand.
GCATTGCTACGGCATTCGCTGAACCCCATGTCTGGGTCCCGGCACCGCGCCCCGTGATCTGCCTCGCTGGCGATGCCGGCCCGGCTCGGGCACAATGAGGACAACGGAAGGAGAACCCGATGATTGACCCGAAAAAAATTGAAGAGATGGCCCGCCAGATCCACAACGCCCTGCCGCCCGGAATCAAGAGCCTGGGGGAAGAGGTGGACAAGAAGGTGAAGCAGGTATTGCAATCCCAGCTCAACAAGCTGGACATGGTCAGTCGCGAAGAGTTTGACGTGCAGACCAAGGTATTGTTGCGCACCCGTGAAAAATTGACCGCGCTGGAAGAAAAGTTGGCGCTGATTGAACAGCGTCTGGCCGATCGCGACGAGTAATCCGCTCTTTCCAGATAGCATAACGGCCACCCTCGCGGTGGCCGTTGTCGTTATGAACTTCAAATAAACTGGTAGGCATCGCCAAACAGGTGTTCATCCTGCACGCCGCGCAAGCGCAGGGTCTGACGCACCACTGCAGCCATCTCGAAACGTCCGGCGACATAGATGTCGTACTGATCCAGGCTGGCAAAGTCGGCGAGAACTGCTTCATGGACCATGCCGGTGCGGCCTTGCCACCCGTTTTGCGGATGCTCGACCACGGGAATGTAACTCAGCTGTTGGTACTCGTTGGCCCAGGCCAGGACTTCGGCACCTTCATACAGCTGGCTTTCATGACGCACCCCCCAATAGAGATAGACAGGGCGATTCATCTCGGTATCCATCAGGTATTGCAGCAGGGAGCGGGCGTAGGAATAGCCGGTACCACCGGCGATCAGCAGGATCGGTCGGCTCGACTCTTCCCGCAGCCAGGCTTTGCCCTGGGGGATTTCGATGGTCAGAGTCCCGGTGCTGCGCAGGCGATCCAGCACTTCTCCCGGATAGGGATTGCCAGGGGTGGCACCAATCTGCAATTCCAGCCCATCCCGGGTCGGAGAGCTGGCAATACTGAACGGGCGTTTGTCTTTCTCGCCCATCACGACCTGTAGATACTGGCCGGGTTTGAAGGGGACCGGTTGCGCCGGGTCGAGGCGAATGTGCCAAATGTGTTCCGCACACTCATTCATTTCCAGCAGTCGGCATTCGATTCGTTGCATGCAAGTTCCTTGCGGCCTAAGGCTCTAGTCGAAGATCCCCAGCGAGTCCCATAGTGTGTCGACTCGCTGCTTCACCTCGTCACTCATGACGATAGGGCGACCCCATTCCCGGTTGGTTTCACCGGGCCATTTATTGGTGGCATCCAGTCCCATTTTAGACCCCAGACCGGAAACCGGAGAGGCGAAGTCCAGATAGTCAATCGGGGTATGCTCAATCAGGGTGGTGTCGCGTGCCGGATCCATCCGGGTGGTGATGGCCCATATTACGTCATTCCAGTCCCGGGCGTTAACATCATCGTCACAAACGATCACGAACTTGGTATACATAAACTGGCGCAGGAAGCTCCAGACGCCGAGCATCACCCGCTTGGCATGGCCCGGATACCGCTTCTTCATGGTGACCACCGCCATGCGATAGGAGCACCCCTCTGGCGGCAGATAGAAGTCGACAATCTCCGGAAACTGCTTCTGCAACAGCGGCACAAATACTTCGTTGAGCGCCACGCCCAGCATGGCGGGCTCATCGGGTGGGCGGCCGGTATAGGTGGAGTGATAGATGGGGTTCTGGCGCATCGTCATGTGCGTGACGGTGAACACCGGGAACTCATCCACCTCATTGTAATAACCGGTGTGATCGCCATACGGACCCTCGGGGGCGAACTCGCCGGGATGGATCACCCCTTCCAGCACGATTTCGGCACTGGCGGGCACCTCGATGTCGCAGGAGAGCGCCTGTACCACTTCGGTGCGGCTGCCGCGCAACAGACCGGCAAAGGCATATTCCGACAGGGTGTCAGGCACCGGTGTGACGGCGCCGAGAATGGTGGCCGGATCGGCGCCGATGGCTACCACCAACGGGAAGGGTTTACCAGGATTGAGCTCCTGAAACTCGCGCAGGTCGATGGCGCCGCCGCGATGGTCCAGCCAGCGCATGATGAGTTTGTTGTTGCCCAGTAACTGCTGGCGATAGATCCCGAGATTCTGCCGCTTCTTGTAAGGGCCTTTGGTGATGGTCAGCCCCCAGGTCAGCAGCGGCGCCACATCGCCGGGCCAGCAATGCTGGATCGGCAGTCGGGTGAGATCGACGGCATCGCCGGTGAGGATGACTTCCTGGCAGGGCGCCTTGCTCAGCCGTTTGACGGGCATGTTCAGCACTTGTTTGAACACCGGCAGTTTGTCCATCAGATCCCGCAGTCCCTTGGGTGGCTCCGGCTCCTTGAGCATGGCCATCCATTCACCGACCTGACGCAAGGCGGAGACCTCTTCCTGGCCCATGCCCAGTGCCACCCGCTCTGGTGTGCCGAACAGATTGGCCAGCACCGGCATGTCATAGCCGGTGGGGTTCTCGAACAACAGTGCCGGGCCGCCAGCACGCAGGGTCCGGTCGGCAATTTCGGTCATCTCCAGGTAGGGATTGATCTCCTGGTGGATGCGCTTGAGCAGGCCCCTTTGTTCCAGCAGGGCGATAAAATCACGCAGATCCTTATATTTCATATGGTTACTCTATGACGGAGTCTGATTCCATTATACGGGCCGGTGCGGATTTTGGCTCATCGAGTTGTAGGCCCTGGCCCCAGCAGCGCCAGACGTTCACTTTTCTTCAGCCCAGCCACCACCCGCTGCCAGGATTCGTCGATCATGGTTCGCAGTAACTCATCACTCAGGCTGCCATCCAGAGTGACCGTATTCCAGTGCTGCTTATTGAGGTGATAACCGGCACTGACCGCCGGATAGAGTTCGCGCCAGAGCAGTGCCTGCTGAGGGTCGGCCTTGAGGGAGATCGTCAGGGGCAGGTCTTGCCAGGCCACCAGGGCAAACATCTTGCCAGCGACTTTCAGCACCAGCACTTCGGGGCCGAAGGGGAGATCCTCCATGGCACCGGGTTTGGCACCGAGATAGTCACGTAATGCGGCAAGATCCATAGCGAGCTCCTTACATGGTTAACCGCGGATTTTCTGCAACAACTGCTGAAAGCCCTTTTCGAAACCCTGACGGGTCAATTCGTCGATCACCGGCCATTCACTCTGCGGTTTGAAACCAATCGTGGTCTTGGTATAGGCCTCCTGGCCATGGAGTGCTACCCAGCGTGGATCGTAATAGCGTTTGGTTTGTCGATCCCAGGTCAGCACATGCTCGACCGTAATGGTCAGCTCATCCAGATGGCCGAGGGCATAGCGGTTAATATCCTTGGCAAACTGGTTGCTCAGCTCGGTGACCCCCTGCTGGGTGGTCGGATCGAGGGACTTGTTGGCATCGGAGCGGGCGCGCAGCTGGGCGGTGTAGAACCAGAACAGGGCCGGGGTGATTTCACCTTGCTGATAGAGCTGGTGGGCCAGGGCAAAGAGTACGGGTGGGGTGTACACATTCGGATCGTTCAGTACAGCTTCCAGGGTCTGGTTATTGCCACTGAGCAGGCCATTGACCGCCTGTTCAGTCGGCTGGCGAACCAACTGAGCAAATTCGCCCTGAAATTCGGGGGCCTTGGGCTTTTTCTCGGCATCCTGACCGACGGTCACGCAGGCGCTTAGCCACACAGCACAGAATAGACATAACAGGCGCATCGGGGTTCCTTGAGCGAGAACGGCAGTATCGAGTGCCAGCATAGGGATTTCATCCGTCATGAGCAAACAGCACGACGTCGGAGTTGGATCCAAACCTTTGTGCGTTGAGCCCTTTCCCCCTGTCGGCACCGTTGATAGACTTCCCTGCGTGATTGTCATTCCGACCGCCTCGCGGCCGGCGAGTCTAGATGCAAGGAATCCCCTGATGAATAAGCTTCATGTGCTCTTGATGTGCGGCGGTGGCGGCAGTGAGCATTCAATTTCCCTCAAGAGTGCCGATTTTCTCGAACAACAGCTCCGGGCTCTGCCGGACATCGTCATGACGCGGGTCGAGTTATTCCCCGATCGCTGGCAAACGGCCAGTGGCGAACTCTGTACCCTGGGTCTGGATAAGGTGCTGCGGACCGGCAGCCAAGAACAGCGGATCGATTATGTGGTGCCGTGCATTCATGGTTTCCCGGGGGAGACCGGAGACATTCAGTCGTTCCTCGAGCTGGCGGGACTGCCTTATCTGGGTTGTGGCTCGGAAGGTAGCAAGCTGTGCTTCAATAAGGTCAGCACCAAGTTGTGGCTGACGGCGCTGGGTATCCCGAATACCCCTTATCTGTTCCTCTCCGAGGATGACAGCTCGGCCCATGCTGAAGCTCACCAGGCGATGCGCCGTTGGGGTTCGGTATTCGTCAAGGCCGCGAGTCAGGGCTCTTCCGTCGGCTGCTACAAGGTGACTGAACTGGCGCATTTGTCTGATGCTATTCATCAGGCATTTGGCTATTCGGCGCAGGTGCTGGTGGAAAAGGCGGTCCAACCTCGCGAGCTGGAGGTGGCCGTTTATCAGTATGGCGACGAGCTGGTTGCCACTCGTCCTGGCGAGATCTGCGTGCCGGGCGATGTCTTCTATAGCTATGACGAGAAGTACAGCAGCGGTAGCCATTCGACCACTCGACTGGATGTCAGCGACTTGAGCGCCGAACAAGTGGAAACCATCCGCACTCTGGCGCTCAAGGCGTTTACCCAGCTCAAGCTCAAGGATCTATCGCGGGTCGACTTCTTCCTGACCGCTGATGGTGAGATCCTGCTGAACGAAATCAATACCTTCCCGGGTATGACGCCGATCTCCATGTTCCCCAAGATGCTGCAGCATCACGGTCATGACTTTGGTCAGTTCCTGCGGCAGTGTATCCACTCGGCCGTTCGTGCTGGCTGATGAATTGATGTGACCTACGCGAGGTCATGATCCTCGATATGCAGATAAAAAAATACCGGCTTTCTAGCCGGTATTTTTTATGACGCTGCCGTCGATTACTTCTGCTGACGCTTCATGGCATCGAAGAATTCATCGTTGGTCTTGGTCATGGAAAGCTTGTCGATCAGGAACTCCATGGCTTCGATTTCACCCATCGGGTGGATAATCTTGCGCAGGATCCACATCTTCTGCAGCTCGTCTTGCGGAGCCAGCAGCTCCTCGCGACGGGTGCCGGAGCGAGTGATGTCGATCGCCGGGTAGACGCGCTTCTCGGCGATCTTGCGTGCCAGATGCAGTTCCATGTTACCGGTACCCTTGAACTCTTCGTAGATGACTTCATCCATCTTGGAGCCGGTATCAACCAGTGCGGTGGCGATAATGGTGAGCGAGCCACCCTCTTCCACGTTACGGGCGGCACCGAAGAAGCGCTTGGGACGATGCAGGGCGTTGGCATCCACACCACCGGTCAGAACCTTACCGGATGAGGGGATAACGGTGTTGTAGGCACGAGCCAGACGGGTGATGGAGTCGAGCAGAATCACCACATCCTTCTTGTGCTCAACCAGACGCTTGGCCTTTTCGATAACCATTTCAGCGACTTGTACGTGACGAGTTGCCGGTTCATCGAAGGTGGAAGCCACGACTTCACCCTTGACCATGCGCTGCATTTCCGTCACTTCTTCAGGACGTTCATCGATCAGCAGTACGATCAACTCACACTCGGGGTGGTTGCTGGTGATGCTCTGGGCGATGTTCTGCAACAGGATCGTCTTACCGGCTTTCGGCGGTGCGACAATCAGGCCACGTTGGCCCTTACCGATGGGGGAGGCCAGATCCAGTACACGGGCGGTAATATCTTCGGTCGAACCATTGCCCCGTTCCAGACGCAGACGCTTGGTCGGGTGCAGAGGGGTCAGGTTTTCGAACAGGATCTTGTTACGGGCATTTTCCGGACGGTCGTAGTTGACGGTATCCACCTTCAACAGCGCGAAATAACGCTCGCCTTCTTTCGGCGGACGGATTTTTCCGGAGATGGTATCACCGGTGCGCAGGTTGAAACGGCGCACCTGACTCGGAGAGACATAGATGTCGTCCGGACCCGCCAGATAGGAGCTGTCTGCACTGCGCAGGAAGCCGAAACCGTCTTGCAGGATTTCCAGCACACCGTCACCGAAGATATCTTCCCCGCTCTTGGCGTGAGCCTTGAGAATGGCGAAGATGATGTCTTTTTTGTGCAAACGAGCCAGGTTTTCCAGGCCCATGGATTCGCCAAGCTTTACCAGCTCGGAGACGGGGGTATTCTTTAATTCAGTCAGATTCATGGCGATGAATGGGTATCAACAGGAAATGAAGCGGTTAGACGGTCGCTGGGTTGAGGCTGCTTTCGATAGGAGAGAGCGCAGATCAGCGCGGGTGGATTACTAGGTCGTTGTATAAGTTAGCATCAAATCGCGAAGGCGTCTATTGCGTCGGGGTGAAAAACAAAGAGCGCCCGATGAGCGCTCTTGGAGGATTTAGACGTTAGCGTCCAGAAACTCTTTCAATTGGGTCTTGGAGAGCGCACCTACTTTGGTGGCGGCTACCGCGCCGTTCTTGAACAACAGCAGGGTCGGAATACCACGGATACCGTACTTGGGTGCGGTCTCGGAGTTCTGATCAATATTCAGCTTGGCAACAGTCAGCTTGCCAGCATATTCATCAGCTACTTCGTTCAGGATAGGTGCAATCATCTTGCACGGGCCACACCACTCAGCCCAGAAGTCGACCAGTACCGGGCCTTGAGCCTTGATCACGTCTGCTTCGAAGCTGGCATCGGTCAGCTGAACAATCTTGTCACTCATCTACCACTCCAGTCTATTGTTGAGGATCTGTTGGCAAATATAGCCAATAGATGTAAATAAAAGGCAAATAGTTGCCCTATTTGAAATGATCCTGTTTATTATTGCAAGCCCAACCTGATAACCTGTCTGCCATGAGCAAAACACACTTAACTGAACAGAAATTCGCCCAGATGGGGCTGGAACCGCAGGTTCTCGCCGGTCTGGAAGCCAAGGGATTTCACTATTGCACGCCGATCCAGGCGCTTTCTCTTCCTATCCTCATTGCAGGCAAAGATATTGCGGGCCAGGCACAAACCGGGACCGGCAAAACCATCGCCTTCCTGGCTGGTATCTTCAATCATCTGCTGATCAACCCTGCCTCACCCGAGCGCAAGACCAATCAACCTCGCGTGTTGATCATGGCGCCGACTCGCGAACTGGCGGTGCAAATCTACAATGATGCCGAGCCCATGGCCGAGACCACAGGATTCAAACTGGGTCTGGCTTACGGCGGCGATGGTTACGACAAACAGCTTGCCGTGTTGGAACAGGGCGTTGACGTACTGATTGGGACCACGGGTCGCATCATCGATTACCTCAAGCAGGGGATTATCGACCTCTCCCGGATCCAGGCTGTGGTTCTGGATGAGGCCGATCGTATGTTCGATCTGGGGTTCATCAAGGACATCCGTTTCCTGTTCCGTCGCATGCCGATGCCAAACCAGCGCCTGAACATGCTGTTCTCTGCCACTTTATCGCTACGAGTGCAGGAATTGGCTTACGAGCATATGAATCAACCCGAGCATGTGCAGATTGAACCGGAGCAGATGACCGGGCAACGCATCAAGGAGGAGCTGTTCTATCCCTCCAACGAAGACAAGATGCTGCTGCTATTGACGCTGATCGAAGAAGAGTGGCCGGATAAAGCCATAGTGTTTGCCAATACCAAACATGTCTGTGAAGACGTACATGGCTGGTTGGAAGCTGATGGTCATCGTGTCGGTCTGTTGACTGGTGATGTGCCGCAGAAGAAGCGGATGAAAATCCTCGAGGATTTCACCAAGGGCGCACTGGATATTCTGGTGGCCACCGATGTGGCAGCTCGCGGCTTGCACATTCCCGATGTCACCCATGTGTTCAACTATGATCTGCCGGATGACGCCGAAGACTATGTGCATCGCATTGGCCGGACTGGTCGCGCCGGCAAGAGTGGTCACTCTATCAGCTTTGCCTGTGAAGACTATGCCTTCAACTTACCTGCGATCGAAGATTACATTCGGCACCCGATCCCGGTGAGTAAGTATGATCGCCAGGCGTTGCTGCAGGATGCCGAGGCACCGAAGCGGATCCATCGCCACCGTGCCGGCATCAATCGTAATATGCGTGAGCGTCAGCCGAGTGCCGGACGCCGCCGTGGTCCCCGTAAACCCTGACAGGATGTCGCCCGTGAACCAGCCACCTCTGTATGCTGCCATTGATCTCGGCTCCAACAGTTTCCACATGCTGGTGGTGCGCGAGGTTGCGGGCGCGATCCGCACGGTTGCCAAGGTCAAGCGCAAGGTGCGGCTTGCTGCCGGACTTGATGCTGATAATTGCCTGAGCCATGAGGCGATGGAGCGGGGCTGGGATTGTCTGCGTTTGTTTGCCGAACAACTGCAGGACGTACCGAAAGAGAATACCCGGATTGTCGGCACCGCCACCTTGCGGCTGGCGGGTAATGTGGGAGTCTTCCTCGTCGAAGCGGAGCGAATTCTCGGTCACCATATCGAGGTGATCACCGGCGAAGATGAAGCCAGAACCATCTACCAAGGCGTGTCTTGGACCTCCAGTGGTGAAGGCAAACGATTGGTCATTGATATCGGCGGCGCCAGCACCGAACTGGTGATCGGTGAGCAAAGTGATGCCAAGCTATTGAATAGTCTGCATATGGGCTGTGTCACCTGGCTCAGACGCTTTTTTGCCGATGGCTTGCTGAGTGCCGACAATTTTGCGGCCGCGATCGAAGGCGCCAAAGTGGTGCTGGCTCAAGTCGAGCAGAGCTATCTCGATATGGGCTGGGTTACCTGTGTCGGTGCCTCGGGGACCGTGCAGGCGCTGCAAGAGATCATGATCGCTCAAGGGCGTAGTGAGCGGGTGACGCTGAGCAAGCTCAACGAATTGAAGGAGCAGGCCATCCAGTGTGGTCGAATCGACCAGTTGGCGTTGCAAGGCTTGGCCCCCGAGCGTTTGACCGTGTTTCCATCTGGCCTGGCGATCCTCATCGCGATCTTTGAAACCCTGCATATCGACAATATGACCCTGGCCGGTGGTGCCCTGCGTGAGGGACTCATCTACGGCATGGTCGGGCGCAAGCGGGATTGCGATGCTCGTGAACGGACAGCCGAGAGCCTGATCACTCGTTATCAATTGGATCGGGATCAGGCGGAGCGGGTGCGTAACGTGGCGTTGACCGCATTCAGCCAGTTGCATCAGAGCTGGCATCTGAGTGAACAGTATGGTCGTCCCATGCTGCGCTGGGCGGCCATGCTCTACGAGCTGGGATTGTGTATCGAGTACAAAAAGGCGCCACAACATGCCGCCTACATCATCGATCACATCGATATGCCCGGTTTTACCCCGGCGCAGAAGCAGTTGTTATCAGCCTTGATGCTCAATCAACGGGATGAGTTCAAACTGGATGAACTGGAGCGGCAAAATGCGGTTTCCATGACCCAGGCCTGTCGTCTGGCGCGCATCCTGCGGTTGTCGATTATTCTGTGCATGCGGCGCACCGAGGGTACGGTTCCCGAGTTTCGCTTCGAAGCGGACGAGGACCAATTGACCATCTGGTTACCGCAAGGCTGGCCACAAGTCCATTATTTGCGCGCCTCCGAACTGCAGGATGAGGCCAAACGCCAAACCCTGATGGGTTGGCCGACCCGGGTGGTCGAAGAACCCGATGGTGTAGCAGATTGATGCTGCTTGACTCATAGTTGACACAGGGCCTGCGGGCCCTTTGTTATTTCTTGTTTCCGACTCAACAGGAAGACGTCATGTCCCGATTTACCGATTTGCCCTTATGTCCGGAACTCCTGCAGGCCTTGCACGTACAGGGCTGGGTACAGCCGACGGCGGTGCAGTGTCAGGCGCTTCCTCCTGCTCTAGGGGGGATGGATGTGCAAGTGTGCGCGCCGACTGGTACAGGCAAGACGCTGAGCTTTCTGTTGCCCTTACTGCAGGGCTGGCTGGCAGTGCCTGGCACGACTCCGGCGGCTTTAGCGGCGCCAAGCGCCCTGGTGCTGGTTCCGACTCGGGAGCTGGCCGAGCAAGTGAGCCAGGTGGCCCGCGTGCTGGCAAGTTCCTTGACGCCTGCTCCGGTGATCCAGTTGGTGTTGGGTGGTGAACCGCTCGAGGGCCACGTGGCGGCGTTGGCATCCGGTTGCGATCTGCTGATTGCCACACCGGGGCGTTTGCTCGAACTGCTGCGCCAGCAGGCGTTGACTTTGGCTCAGGTGCGGCAACTGGTACTGGATGAGGCTGACCGCCTGCTGGAGATGGGCTTCCGCCGTGAGTTGGATCAGCTCCTGGAGCTGCTCGCAGCGCGCCAACAGACATTACTGTTTTCGGCGACCTTTCCCGACGCTGTGACGGGGTTGGCGCAGGCGTTGTTGCGGACTCCCCAGCGGATCACCGTCGAGTCTCGGCCACAGGGGGCGATTGACGAACAAGGGTACTGGGTGAACAAGGGCAGCAAGGCGGCGCTACTGCTGCATCTGTTGCAGCAGCGGTCAGGAGAAACGGCACTGGTATTCGTCAACCAGCGCGCCACGGCGGATAGTCTGGTCAAACGACTGTGTAAACAGGGCGTTGCGGCTGCGGCCCTGCATGGCGACAAGCCACAGGCGGAACGCAGTGGCGTATTGGCGCGGTTACAAGCAGGCGCGTTACCTGTGCTGGTGGCAACGGATCTGGCAGCACGAGGTCTGGATATCAGCGCCTTGCCGTTGGTGATCAATTTCGAGCTACCGGATGCGCCGGCGACCTATGTGCACCGGATTGGTCGTACTGGCCGCGCGGGTCGCTCCGGCGTGGCGCTCTCCCTGATCGCCCATGGCGACGTGGCAGCATTGCAGGCAATCGAAGCACTGACAGGAAGCCGGATCCCGTTGCAGGAATTGGCCGAGTTCCCGGTGACCGATGTGCCGGCTACGGAAGAGGCCGCCCGCAAGCGGCCTCCCCGGGATAAGCAAGCCAATCGGCGGACCGCCCAAAAGCGCAGCATCAAACAGTTCGTGACCAAAACGCCGACGACACCGCGTAGCCGGACGAAATAGACAGTTGCTGCTCGTGGCTAGCCGATAAGTTCCGGGCTCTGGGTTGCCGGATATTGGCGAACCCAGCGCATAAACTCCTCCTCCGGCAGTGGACGTGCGATGAGGTAGCCCTGCAGCGTGTCGCAGCCGTGGCGCTGCAACATCAGTCGTTGATCGGCGGTTTCCACCCCTTCGGCAACCGTGCGCATCCCCAGGGCATTGGCCAGGGCTATGATGGAGTCGATGATGGCCAGAGCCGCATCATCTTCAAACAGTTCCCGCACGAAGGATTGATCGATCTTCAGTACGTCGAGAGGAAAGTGGCGCAGGTAGTTGAGGCTGGAGAAACCGGTGCCGAAATCATCGACCGAAATGCTGAACCCCATCTCCTTGAGCTGGCGGAGTTTACCTGTGGTCTGCTGGATGTCCTTCATCAGCATGCTTTCGGTCAGCTCCAGCTCAATCCAGCGCGGCTCTATGCCGGTTTCGGCTAACGCTTCGACAATCGACTCGATGAAATTGGGTTGCTTGAACTGACGCGCCGACAGGTTGACGGCGATGGGGATGGGCGCCAATCCTTGCGCTTGCCAGCGATGCAGGTAGCGACACACTTCACGCAGCACCCAGTCGCCAATGGGCTGGATCAGCCCGGTCTCCTCGGCCAGGGGAATGAAACGTCCCGGCGGGATCAGACCGTGGATGGGGTCGAGCCAGCGGATCAGGGTTTCAGCGCCGACCAGGGCACCCGTCCGGGCATCGATCTGGGGCTGGAAGTAGAGCACAAATTCATGAGCCTCCAGCGCATGACGCAATCGCAATTCCAGCTGTAATCGTTCCAGATTCTTCTCGTTCAGCTCTGGGGAGTAGAACTGGCAGTTGTTGCGATCATTCTCTTTGGCCAGGTACATGGCGGCATCGGCATTGCCGATCAGCATGTTGGCGTCACTGCCATTATCCGGGTAGAGGGCGATACCGATGCTGGCGGTGATGATCAGTTGGTTATCTGCGATATGGTAGGGCTGAGCCAGGGCTTCCAGCAGTTTTTCGCCCAGTGCCGAGGCATCGTCAGGGTGGCCGCAATTGGGGCACAAGACGATGAACTCATCACCACCGACCCGGCTGACGGTGTCGCCACTACGTACCCATTGCCCGAGTCGGCGTCCGACTTCGCGTAACAGTTGATCGCCGGCCTGATGTCCCAGCGAATCATTGATGGTCTTGAAGCGATCCAGATCGATGAATAACAACGCCAGACCACTCTGATCCCGTTGCGCCTGGGAGATGGCGACTTCGATGCGATCGGTGAGCAGGCGGCGGTTCGGTAACCCGGTCAATACATCGTGGAAGGCCAGATGTTCGATCTGCGCCTCCTGCCGCTTGCGCTCTGTGATGTCGGAGAAGCTGGCGATATGATATTCCGGTTCACCTTGTCCATCTCGCACCAGGCTGATGGACAGCCAGACCGGATAGGTTTCGCCGGAACGACGTCGATCGGTGAGCTCGCCCTGCCAGGCGCCGTTTTCGTACAACAGTGCCCACAGGTTACGGTACAGGCTGCGGTTTTCTTGACCGGCACCCAATAAGGCAGGCTCCTTGCCCAAGATTTCCTGGGCGCTGAAGCCGGTCAGTTTTTCAAACATCTGGTTGACCGAAATCACCCGATTTCGACGGTCGGTGATGAGAATGGCCTCGTTACTGGATTCAAACACCTTGGCCGAGAGTCGCAGCTGGTTCTCCATCTGTTTGCGACGACTGATATCCCGCAGCACCAGCAACACCTCATCCTCGCTGCGCGGCAGGATCCGCGCCTCCCAGCAGACGCCTTCGTGATTGCGCGGCAGCGCAATTTCCAGGGCATGTTGTGCTTGTTGCTCCAGCACCATGGTGATTTCCCGCTGGATCATCTCGGCAACCAGGGCACTCGGATGCTCCTGCAATACAGAGCCGGGTTGCAGATCCCAATCGCTCCAATCCGGAGCTTCAGACCCGGCCAGGCGATCGAGAATGACGCCGTTGGCATTGATTCGGAAAAGCAGATCGGGCAGTGCAGAGAGCAGCGCCCGGTTCTTACTTTCGCTGAGCGCCAGCTCTTCGAAGGCGTGATGGGCGCGCAGCAGATAGCGCACCCGATAACCGAGGGTGCCCCAACTGATGGGTTTGGTGATGAAGTCGGTAGCGCCTGATTGATAGGCCTGCTGGATCGACGGCACATCATCCAGGCCAGTGGCCATGGCAATCGGCAGATTGCGCCCCGTGGCCAACTGCCGCAGATGGGCACAGAGTTCAATGCCATTGCCGTCTGGCAAGATGACATCCAGGATGATGAGATCTGGTTGTTGGGCATGAAACTGCTCCAGAGCCTCCGCGACACTGGCGGCCTCGACCACGTCGAATCCGGACTCCTCCAGAGTGGCGCGCATGATAAGCCGGGCACTCAGTTCGTCATCGACCACCAGCACCAGGGGCTGCACTCGGCTCAGGAGTTGCTCGTTCATGATTCCTCCTGATGCAACTGGGCGATCTCATCCTTAGTAAGCATAAATCGGTACTCTATCTCGACCATTAAATTTTGTAGCCCCTGTGTCGTGCCCTGACGCGCCAGTTGTTCGATTTGCAGACAGAGCTGGGACAGGGATCGGGCTCCCAGATTGGCCGCACTATTTTTCAATGAATGCGCGGCGCGTAGCAATCGACTGGCGTCCTGTTCGGCGATGGCTTGTTGCATCTGGGCCAGTAGACCGGGGGACTCCTGCAGCCAGGCTGCTAACACCTTGGCTAATAGGCCGGCACGCAGAGTTCGCAAACTGTCGATGGCGCGCGGATCGAGCTCGCGATGATGCCGGGTTGTGGTGCCAGCCTGGGACGAGGTGACCTGGGTGCCGGCAGGTGCTGTGATGGTGGGTAACCATTGTGCCAACAGGTTGCCCAGTTGCTCCTGGGTAAAGGGTTTGGAGAGGTAATCGTCCATTCCACAGGCCAGACAGCGTTCCCGATCACCGGATACGGCGTTGGCTGTCAGGGCGACGATGGGAATATGCTGGGCGCTAAACTGCTCCTGTTGTCGAATGGCCACCGTGGCCTGGAAGCCGTCCATGATCGGCATCTGGCAGTCCATCAGAATCAGGTCGAAGCTCTGTTTGTGCAGGATCTCCAAGACATCGGCACCATTCGTGACCATTTCGTAACCCAGTCCCAGATTTTGCAACATGGCCAGTGCCACTTCCTGATTGACCTGGTTGTCTTCTGCCAACAGCACCCGGCCTTGCAACCGGGAATGAAGCCCACCCACAGCTGCGGCAGGACCCAGCACCGGGATAGGTTGATGCAGGCCATGCACCATGGCGTTGTAGAGATCGGATTGACGGACCGGCTTGGTCAGTTGCTGGCAGTTGCGTGCCTGCAGACAGTCCGTCGTCGGCAGTGAATAGCCTGCGGAGCTGAGGATGATGATGGGGATCTCGGCCAGCCCAGGATCGGCTTGCAGGCGAGCAACCAGACCCAGTCCATCCTCATCGGGCATCATCATGTCGGTCAGCACCATGTTAAACGGACTACCGACGGTTTGCGCCTGCTGGAGCAGGGTCATTGCCTGTTGCACACTCTGGGCGAGGGATATCTGGCAATGCCAGGCGGTGAGCTGGTGGGTCAGGATTTCCAGATTGGTGCTGTTGTCATCCACAATCAACACCTTGAGGCGACTGAGTTGACGCGGTTTGGTCTGCATCTGCAAGGCTTTTTCGGTCGCCAGGGTCAGCGTGAAGAAGAATTCGCTGCCTTTGCCGCTGTCACTGTGCAGCTCGATTTGGCCGTGCATCAGCTGCACCAGCCGTTGGGAGATGGCCAGACCCAGCCCGGTACCACCGAAGCGGCGAGTCGTCGAGCTGTCCGCCTGGGAAAAAGCCTGGAACAACTTGGCTTGCCGTTCGGGAGGTATGCCGATGCCGGTATCCCGCACACTGAAGCGGCAAGTCACCTGTTCATCGTCCTGAGCCAGGATGTCGACTCGCACCACCACTTCGCCTTGTTCGGTGAATTTAATGGCGTTGCCGACCAGGTTGGTCAGCACCTGGCTCAGGCGCTTGCTATCCCCCTGCAGATGAACGGCATGGGTTGGAGGCGAACAGAGGATCTCCAGTCCCTTGCCGTGGGCGACCGGCGCAAAGCGTTCGACCAGATCTTCCAGCAGCAGGTTCAGATTGAATGAGCTGCGATCCAGCTCCAGCTTGCCAGCCTCAATCTTCGAAAAATCGAGGATGTCGTTGATGATGGTCAGCAGATCCTCACCGGAGCGCCGAATGATGCGGACAAAGCGCCGTTGTTTGTCGTCTAGCGCCGTGGCGTTCAGCAAGTCGGTCATGCCGATGACCCCGTTCAGCGGGGTGCGAATTTCGTGGCTCATCATGGCCAGAAATTCACTCTTGGCGCGGTTTGCCGACTCAGCAGAGTCTCTTGCTTGCACCAGATCCACGGTTCGTAACTGGACGACCTGCTCCAGATGGTCGCGGTGCTGTTCCAGTACCAAATCCCGTTGCTCGATCTGTGCCAGCATGTCGTTGAAACAGTGTGCCAGTTGCCGCGCTTCATCCTGATGACTCTCCTCATCGGCACGCAGGGCATAATTTTTATCCCGGGCTATGGTGCTGGCAATGTCGGCCAATCGGTTGAGGGGTTGCGTCAGGATGCGGCCGGAGAGACGCGCCATCCAGCCCGCGAGCAGCAGCGCTGCCGCACCGAGCACCAGGCCGGTGAACAGGCTCTGGCGCATGATGCGATTTAATGGGCTCAACTGGGCGTGCAACTGCAGGGTTCCGAGTCGTTCGCCTTGCATCAGGATAGGAGTGGTTAACACCATCTCATGCTCATCGTGGGCCTCATGATCCCGATGATAGCGCGCCAGTAACTTGCCATTTTCCAGGGTAATAGTGGCTTGCACGATCTCTGGCGAGTATTGCAGAGATTGCAGGGTCTGATTGGCCGAGGAGGCATCGAGAAAGGTCACTGCCGCCGCACTGTTGAAGGCCACGCTCTGGGATAACGCCTCCAGCGCGGTCTTGCTCTGGCTGCGGAGCATGCTGTATTGCTGGGAGAGGAAGGCAATCGCGAAGAGACTCAAAGTGACCACGCAGACCAGCACCACCAGGGTGGCGACCTTCTTCGAGAGCGAGGAGCGATGCCAGAACGAGAGCTGCTTCATGGGGTCATCCCTGTATTGCGCGCCAGTTTCAGTAACTGCGAGCTGATGGTGTAGTGACCTTGTCGGATGAGGTCCAGATTGATGGCAAATTGCAGACGGCCTTCCACCTCCTGCAAGCCGATGATGCCGCCATCGGCAACGAAGTTTTCATCATCGCCAATGGTCAATAATCCCGGATAGCGTTGAGCCAAGGTGCGTAATGGTACCGGGGCGCCGCCTTGGCGCAGGTAATAGACATGGCACCCTGCCACCTCGGCTTTTATCGGTAAGGGGCGGATATAGATTTTTCGTCCATTTACCTGCTGGCCTTGCAGTGGCTTGAAGGCTTGTTGCAACACGGCATCACTGTTGCCCAGGCAGACGAACAACGGCATATCGCGGGCGCCTTCCAGCGGCCAGATGGTAAATTTCAGGAAGTTGAAGACATAGGCAGCTTTGAGCTTCTCCAGGCGCAGGGAGCTGTCGGCGCTTCCTTGCAAACAACAAAACAGCAGCAACACCCCCAGCCAGCGCTGGGCGCTGTATCGATAGGGCCTGGCGTTATGGTGAGCCATCACCACACACTCTGCATCGGGGCTGTCATGGTTGTCCTTTGGGGCCGCTTAATTTCGAGATTTCCGCAACTGACGTGGCTCGGGTTCGACCTGCGGTGACGATCCATCTTGCCGCCAGGTTCACTGCATTGCTGGTGAATACTTATAGAGGAAAGGGACTTAACAAGCTTCTGCATTGATATCAGAGCGCGAGCCAGTTCAAACCATCCTGCGCCATAAGGACTCCTTAGAGGCTCTGTTCTGCGCTATTTGCATAGCCAATCCAATGTGGATCACAGGCTCGGGTATGGTGCCTGCACAAACCCATCCGCGCTCGCTACTGTTGTCTATACCAAGTACAGGGATGTCAAATGAACAGGATGGTTCAGGAGTAATGACCATGAGAGAAGCGTATTGGGTCGCGGCTTGCCTGCTGCTACCGATCAGTGCTCTGGCCGCCTCGAGTGATGATGAGTTATTGCAGCTGGATCTGGATCAACTGATGCAGGTCAAGCTGGAGGGCTCTGCTACCTTGACGCCGACGGCAACCCGCCGTATGCCTGCCTCGATCACCAGCATCGATCGCGGGATGATTGAGCAGTCCGGTGCGCGTAGCCTGTTCGATCTGCTGGAAATCTATGTACCGAATTTTCATTACCTGCCTCACCACTGGGAAGCACCCCACATGGGGATGCGCGGCCTGATCGGCGATCGGGATGATAAATACCTGCTGGTGGTCAATGGCCGGGTGCTGAATGAAAAGACCCATTTCGGCGCCCTGAGTGAACGAGACACGCCGCTGTTGGCGGATATTCGCAAGATTGATGTGGTTCGTGGCCCGGGCTCTGTGGTCTATGGCCCCGGTGCCGTATCCATGGTGATCAACATCCAGACCGACAGCTTTGCCGATCATGGCCCCGATGGCATGACGGTCAAATGGGGCGAGGGCGAGGTATTTCGCTCCGTCGAGGTCAAAAATGCACTGCAGTTGGGGGATAGCCCGGATCATGGTCTGCTGCTCTATGCCGGGATCAGCGACTATGCCGGTGCCGACAGTGGTAGTTCGCCACTGGTGTATGGCCTGAGCAGCACCACCAGTTGGGGCGAATCGATTACTGGTGGTCAGCCGGTTTCCTATGGGATACCCAATAACCACGAGTCGTTCCATAACCGTCCCAAGGTCAAGTTGCACGGTCACTACCAGAAGCAGGACTTCAATGCCTGGCTGCGTTTCACCCAGGGTGGCGAGCAACTGACCTGGGAGCATAAGACCATCTACACGGCACCGAACGGGTCGGCAACCCCGGGAGCCACGGAGGATTCTTATGCCACCAATGGCGTCGGGTATCAGCAGCTGACCCTGGATCTCTCCCAGCTCTGGGTGCTTAACAGCACTATGTGGTTCGAGATGAAAGGCGGCTTCGACAGCACGGCCTATATGCGTGAATTGTGGAATGCGGATCAATCTGGTGTTACGCCAGAGAACCACCGCGAAGAGGAGTATCTGCTGCGGGGTACCCTGAACTGGAATCACAGTGCCAGTCACGCCACCGCGCTGGGCAGCGAGCTGATCTACTCCCGTTGGGGGTTATCGACCACGGAGTATGATCATGCCCAGTCTTCGGTGCTGGGAGCCATGGATCCCTGGGCCACCTATGCGGTCGGGGTGTTTGGCGAGCATCAGTGGCAGATCAATCCCTGGTTGACCCAATTCACCGGTCTGCGGGCGGATAAGGACCAATACACCGGCTGGATGTGGTCGCCCCGACTGGCGTTGGTCGCTGCCTTGAGCGAACGGGATACCCTCAAAGGGATCTTGAGTCGCTCATTGCGCAAGAACAACGCCGAGGAGCTGCGCGCCCTCTATCTGGCGGGAGAGGATGCCGAGCCGGAGCAGCTCACCAGTGCCGAGCTGATCTACGGCCGGGAGCTCAGTGCCAGCACCCGCATGACCCTGACCGGTTTCTACAACAAGGCCGAAATTCTGGGCATCAACTTCGCCACCCTGCATACCCAGCCGGTGGGGGAGTTCAAGTATGGTGGTCTGGAGCTGGAGTTGAACTATCAGCTGGAAGCGGTCACCTTGGGCTTCTCGCATGCCTACACCAAGCTGGATGACTTTGATCTGGCGGCAGGGGGATCGACCCGGATTACCGCCTCCCATCTGGGTTATGGCAATGATCTGAATAACTGGAGCAACCATATGACCAAGTTCAACGCCGCCTGGCAGCTGGATCCGGCCTGGCAGTTGACCAGCAGTCTGCGCTATTTCTGGGGCTATCCGGGGGCCGAGGATCAGATCGACAGTACCAATGATGGCCGGGAGAATAATCCCAACTCCTCGGCGACCAATCTCACCGACCCGGGTTACTACGATTCGGTACAGGAAGCGGCATTCCTTGACCTGGGATTGCACTACCAGACCCGGGATTTTGGCAAGTTCAGTCTCAACGGCTACAACCTGCTGGGATTGCTGGACAAACAGTTCAACAAGCGGCTCTATCTGCTCAATGTCGGTAACTATCGCCCCGAGGCGGTGGCTGTGGGCTTGAGTTACCGTTACAACTTCTGATTCCCACCCTTCCGGGTCCGAGTCTGCGGGGCGCTTTGGCGCCCCTTTCTTATGGCCGCGGCGGTGGCCGACGCGCACTTCTCCTGAATGGCTCCCAGCCAGAGCATCACCGATGCTCCTAAGTATGCTCTTTTATGCATTCAATTGAATTAAATTCAATATAAATCAACTAATTATGAAAAATTTATTCTTTTTCTGCATTTCATTCAAGTTCTGATGAAATCGGGTCGCTTTTATCATCTGGTTTTCTATTTATTCATTTTGTGAGGCCGAGGTATCCATGGCTATTCAGGCTGCAAACCGCAGTGGAACCAGTCTGTTGAGTGGTGATGAAGCGCTGGCTTTTCCTCTGTTAGACCTGCTGCGGCCGGACCGATCGGTGCATGAGTACGGGCAACGGTTGAATGGTCAGCGTCGGGCATTCTCGACCCTGTGTGGCGGCTGTTACGCCCAGTTGTTCAACGGCCATCCCTGCGAGCTGGAGTTCGCGCCGTTCGAGTGGTCGTTACCGACCCAGACGCCGATGGCTGAGTCCGAAGGCTGGATCTGGCTGCAGGCCGAAGGGCGGCGTGAACCTGCTGGGCGCAAGCAACAGGCTTTGTTGGCCATCGCGGCACCTGTGCTCTATCGCCTGGCCGTATTGTTCTTCGGCGGGGTTCCTCTCTCCTCGGATCAGGAAGTGGTCAAACGGACTCCGACCGATACCGAAATCCGGCTGCTACAGCGGCTGTTTCAACATCAGCTGGATATTTGCTCCGATCTGTTGAGCGAGCCGGAAACGCGCTGGGTGGTTGGGCCGTCCAGTGCCGAACAGCTGCCCCGCCAGGGGGAGTGGTTGGTCAGCGAGGCCACCATGATGGTGGGTGAATACGCCAGCCACTGGTTCCTGTGGTGGCCCTGCGCCGCCGAGGAGGCGGAAAAGCCCGCCCTTGAGTTGTCTGCGGCTCTGGATCAGGCACTGGCCTCGGTGCCGTTTCGCTTGCGCGTGGTGATGCAGCAATGGGCCATGAATCTGGCGGAGGTCAGTGAGTTGCAGGTGGGGGATGTATTGCCGCTGGAGATGAGTGAGCCCGTAGTGGCTGCCATCGGGCCCCGTGGCTGTTTCCGTGGCCAGGTTGCCGAACATCAGGGACATCTGGTGTTTCAGGTCACTGACGTTTGAACGTAAGGATAAACAACAATGAAAGAGAGTAACGTGGATTTGCTGGATCTGGGCCTGGATGGTCTCGATAACCTGTTTGACAAGAGCGACGATGAGCTGCAACTGGCTGAGCCTGCAGCGGCCCGTCCCCAGGGGCGTGGTCTTGGCTTTTTCCGCCAGATCCCGGTCAAGGTGACGCTGGAAGTTGCCAGCGTCGAGTTGCCGCTGGGTGAGCTGATGAACGCGGGTGCGGGTGCCGTCCTGGCGCTGGACAAACAGGCCGGTGAGCCACTGGATGTGCGGGTCAATGGCCATCTGCTGGCCCGTGGCGAAGTGGTACTGGTGAATGGCAAATATGGCCTGCGGCTGGTCGAGATTGTCGATGAGCAACTGCTTGATGATTTAGGTCATTAAACGGCGATGAAACGACTCATCGCGTGGGGCGGGTTCCTGGCTCTGCTGTGTGGCAGCGGGCTGGTTCATGCCAGTGATCTGACGCTGTTCTCGGTGGCACCGGGGCAGGCCGGGGCGCAGGACTACAACATCAAGTTGCAGATCCTGCTGTTTATGACCCTGCTCAGTTTGCTGCCGACATTGTTGCTGATGATGACCAGCTTCACCCGCATCATCATAGTGCTGGCGATCCTGCGTCAGGCGCTGGGTTTGCAGTCCAGTCCACCCAACCGGGTGCTGATTGGCATAGCTCTGACCTTGACGCTGCTCATCATGCGTCCGGTCTGGCAGGAGGTCTACACCCAGGCATTTGTGCCCTTTGACGCCGGCACTCTGACCCTGCCCCAGGCATTGACGGTGGCAGAAAAGCCGTTGCGTGCCTTTATGCTGGCCCAGACCCGGGAATCGGATCTGGAGCAGGTGCTGCGCATTGCCGGGGAGCCGACCCAGATGGCGGCTCAGGATGTTCCATTCGGCGTATTGATGCCGGCCTTTGTACTGAGTGAACTCAATACCGCGTTCCAGATCGGTTTCATGATCTTCATTCCCTTTCTGGTGATCGATCTGGTGGTCGCCAGTGTGCTGATGGCCATGGGGATGATGATGCTGTCGCCCCTGGTCATCTCCTTGCCCTTCAAGTTGATGGTATTCGTGCTGGTGGATGGCTGGGCGCTGACGGTGGGCTCATTGGCCGCGAGCTTCAGTGGCGGTGGCACATGACACCGGAGCAGAGCATCGAGCTGGTGAGCCAAGGGGTGCAATTGGTGATCAGCCTGGTGATGGTGCTCATAGTCCCCAGCCTGGTCGTTGGCCTGGTGGTCAGCATTATCCAGACGGCGACCCAGGTACAGGAGCAGACCCTGAGCTTTCTACCGCGCCTGGTGGTGACCCTGCTGACGCTGGTGTTTACCGGCCCCTGGATGTTACGGCAGATCACCGATCTGTTCCGGGCGATATTTGCCCAGGTACCGGGGTTGATGGGCTGATGAGCGGTTGGGGGCAACTGAGTGCCGCCGAGCTGGTGAGCTGGCTGGGTCTCTGGTGGTGGCCTTTCGTGCGTCTGAGCGCGGCTTTCTGGATGATGCCGCTGTTGGGTGACTACCGGGTCACCCTCCAGTTGCGCTTGTTGCTGGCCTTTTTGCTCAGTCTGTTGGTGGCCCCCATGCTGGGGCGGGCTCCGGTGGTGGATCCCTTCTCGCTGCCCGCACTGGTGATGACGGTTGAGCAGGTCCTGTTCGGGCTGTTATTCGGCTTCTGTGCCCAGACGCTGTTCTGGTTGTTGGGCATGGCCGGGCATCTGCTCTCCCAGCAAATGGGCTTGGCCATGGCGGTGATGAACGATCCGGTGCATGGCGAGAATGAACCGATAGTCGGCGAGTTTCTCTCGATTCTCTGCAGTCTGCTATTTCTCGGTTTGAATGGTCATCTGGTGGTACTGGATCTGCTGGTGCGCAGTTTGCGGCAGTGGCCGCCAGGCAGCTCCTTGCTGACGCTGGATTTGTCGATCGTCTGGCAATTGATCCACTGGTCCTTTGCCGGTGCCATGACGCTCGCCTTTCCGGCGATGATCGCCATGCTGCTGGTCAATCTGACCTTCGGGGTAATGAACCGCAGTGCACCCAGTTTCAATATTTTCTCGCTGGGTTTTCCGATGAGCATGCTGGTGGGTTTGTACGCCCTGTTGCTGACGTTAAGCGGCATCCCCGGCCGTTATCTGGACCTGGTGGAGTATCTGCTTGGCCAGCTCTCCCATCTGGGGGTGGCATGAGCCAGTCGGATGGTCAGAACCGTAGCGAAGCCGCAACGCCCAGGCGGTTGCGGCAGGCTCGCAAGAAGGGGCAGGTTGCCCGCTCTCGCGAGTTGGTCAGTGCGGGCTTGTTGTTGCTTGGCAGCCTGTGTCTGGATAGCTGGGCACGGGCATTTGGCGATCTGTTCGCCACTCTGATGCGGCGGCAGCTGAGCTTTGATGTTGCCTTGCTGCGCAACCCCTGGCTGATAGTGAGCCAGATGGGGACGGCCCTGCTGGATATGCTGACCGTGATGCTGGCGCCCTTTGCCCTGCTGGCGTTGGGGTTGATTGCTCTGGCCATGTTACCCGGTGGCCCGGTACTGGTCTGGGACAACCTGCTGCCCCAGGGCTCACGTTTCAATCCGCTCACCGGTCTGGGGCGGATCTTCTCCTCCCGGAGCTGGGTGGAGTTGGGTAAGGCGCTGTTGAAGGTGCTGCTGATCGGCGGCGCCTTGCTGTTGTTGTTGCACAACAACTGGGATCTGCTGATGGGGCTGAGCCGGCAGTCCTTCTCCCGGGCCATGAGCCAGGGCCTGCAGCTGATTGCCCAGGCCTGGCTGTTTATGGGCATCCTGCTGGGAGTGATTGCGTGCATCGATTTGCCCTATCAGCAATGGAATTTGCTCAAGGGGCTGCGCATGAGCAAGCAGGAGATCAAGGAGGAGCGACGCAGTGTCGAGGGCCGCCCCGAGGTAAAGATGCGCATTCGCCGCATGCAGGTCCTGCTTTCCCGCTCCCAGCTCAGTCGGCGCTTGCCGAAGGCCGACGTGGTGCTGGTGAATCCGACGCACTATGCGGTGGCGATTCGCTATGACCAGAACAAAGCCAAGGCGCCCTATGTGGTCGCCAAGGGGGTGGATGAGATGGCGTTGCGGATCCGCGAGTTGGCGGTGGAGCTGGATAAGCCCCTGCTGCCCCTACCGGAGCTGACCCGGGCCATCTATCACTCGACGCGGGTCGATCAGGAGATCCCGGCTGCCCTGTATAACGCTGTGGCTCATGTGCTGAGCCATGTGATGCAACTGAAGGCCTACCAGGCAGGGCGCGGTAAGAAGCCCATGCCGCTGGCCAACTTGCCGATCCCGGCCGAATTGCTGACTCCAAGAGGTACATTGTGAACTGGCGTACATTGACCCAATCCTATACCGGGGTGCCGCTGTTGGTGCTGGCCATCTTGGCGATGGTGATTTTGCCCTTGCCGGCCTGGCTGCTGGATACCCTGTTTACCTTCAATATCGTGCTGGCGCTGTTGGTGTTGCTGGTCTCGGTCTCGGCGCGACGGCCACTGGATTTCTCGGTCTTCCCGACCGTCTTGCTGGTCGCCACCCTGATGCGACTCTCCTTGAATGTCGCCTCGACGCGGGTGGTGCTGTTGCACGGTCAAAACGGTGCCGATGCAGCGGGTAAGGTGGTGCAGTCGTTCGGTGAAGTGGTAGTAGGCGGCAACTATGTGGTCGGCATGGTGGTGTTTGTCATCCTGATGATCATCAACTTTGTGGTCATCACCAAGGGCGGCGAACGTATTTCCGAGGTGGCCGCCCGCTTCACCCTGGACGCCATGCCGGGCAAACAGATGGCCATCGATGCCGATCTGAATGCCGGTCTGCTGGACCAGAAGACCGCCAAGCGGCGGCGGCAGGAGATCGCTCGCGAGGCTGACTTCTACGGAGCCATGGACGGGGCCTCGAAATTTGTGCGCGGCGATGCCATCGCCGGGCTGCTGGTACTGGTCATCAACATGGTGGGTGGTCTGGCCATCGGTATCTTCCAGCATGACATGCTGGCGGCGGAGGCCTTCCAGCGGTATGCCCTGCTGACCATAGGTGACGGTCTGGTGGCGCAGATCCCATCGCTGCTGATGTCCACCGCCGCCGCGATTATCGTCACCCGGGTCAATGACGAAGGGGAGATGACCGATCTGGTCGGCCGCCAATTACTGGCCTCACCCAGGGTCATGCTGACCGGCGCCATCATTATGTTGATTCTCGGCCTGGTGCCGGGGATGCCGACACTGGCCTTTCTCAGCTTTGCCGCCGTACTCGGTTATTCCGGTTGGCGTGCCCAGAACTACCAGCGTGATATCGAGAGCCTGCGTGCCGCCGAAGCCGTGGTCGAGAAGATGCCGGGCAAAGATTCCGAAGCGCTGGATTGGCCGGATCTGCCATTTGTCGATCCTCTGGTGGTCGATCTCGGCTACCGGTTGGTCAAACTGGCCGATAAGGAGCGGGGAGCCGAGTTGTTGCAGCGGGTGCGCGGTATTCGCAAGACCCTCTCCGAGCAGATGGGATTTCTACTGCCGGAAATTCGGGTCAAAGATAATCTGCATCTGAAACCAGAGCAGTATCAGATCCGTTTGCATGGCGTGCCGGTCGCCAACGGGCGCATCGAGCCGGATCGCTTGATGGCCATCAACAACGGCGATGTGTACGGCAAGCTGGACGGAATTCTGGCGCGGGATCCGGCCTATGACATGGAAGCGGTATGGATCATGCCCACCGATCGGGCCAAGGCGCTGAACATGGGCTACTCCGTGGTCGAGCCGGCTTCGGTGATTGCCACCCACGCTAGCAAGGTGATCCGCGAGAATCTCGACGAGCTGTTCGGCCACGACGAGATCCTCAAGTGGCATCAGCGGTTGGCCCACCTGGCACCCAAGTTATCCGAATCTCTGCTGGCGGCGCTGACGCCGATGCAACAACTCCGCGTGCTGCGTTATCTGCTGCGCGAGCAGATGAGCATTATGGATATCCGGGCGATCGCCACCAGCATGCTGGACAGCAGCGAGGTGAGCAAGGATCCGATCCTGCTGGCTTCCGATGTGCGCTGTGCGCTGAAGCGGGGCCTGATCCGCCAACTGGTGGGGGATAAACCCAATCTCAAGACTTTTACCCTGGATGAAAAGCTGGAGCAGACCCTGTTGACCGCGCTGCGTCAGGCCCAGCAACAGGGCAAGGTGGCGCTGGATGGCTTCCCGATCGAGCCTCAACTGCTGGCACAGTTGCAGCAGCGGATGCCGATGATCCGCGATCAGATGCAGCGGGCAGGTCAGGTGCCGACTCTGGTGGTGATGCCACAGTTGCGGCCCATCATCTCGCGCTATGCCCGTAGTTTTGCCAAGGGATTACAGGTGTTGTCTTACAACGAGATGACCGAGAGCGTGCAACTGGATGTCTTGGGTTCATTGGGGTGATTAAAAATGCAACAAGCTGATTACTTATTCCACCTCATTGGTGATGAATTGCTCATTGGTTGTCTTAACTTATTAATATAATTATAATTCTTAACTTAAATTTACATGTTGCTTGCATGATTTGACGTGAATAAAAATTAAAATCGCGGCATGCTACGGCTTCATTAAAGTTTTGACTCCAGTGGGTCGTTTTTAACTTGCTGGTGTGAAAAAAGCGGCAAACTGATACGAAAGTTCAGGACGCAAAGCCTCCGGTCTACCGCCCATTTGGGGCCATGATAGCGGGGTTGCCAGATAGCAGATCTGTAGGGAGTCGTTCCGGCGGCTCCTGTTTGCTCTCGCACCTATCACGCGATGTCATATTGCGATGGTGCGTGCCCGCCTATCCGCTGTCCGTCCTTAGCTTCCGTTGCATTTGCTTATTGTCAGCAATCAGGTATCCGAGCTGGTCTCAGATCCAAATTGTGTATGAACGAGTGAGCACATGGTCAACAGATCTCCTGCTGTGTCTGCGTTCTCTTGTTTCTGGTTATGGCGCTACGGAGAACGTCTTCATGCCGATTCCATTATGTGAATCCGTGCCAACCCTGGATGGCATGAGCCTGTTGGCTCTCGATCCTCGCCAAAGTTTGTATCGGCAACATGCAGCCAGTTTGGCCCTGTGGGGTGTCCATGCGGAATGGGTCACGACGCTGAGTCAGGCCCTGGCGCCGCGCCGGGCGCCGACGCTGGTGCTGGTGGATACGGATACTCTGGATCACGCGGTGGGACGAGTGGTGGCGGATCTGCACCGGCGCTACCCGGCGGCCTTGATTTTGGTGCTGGTGGAGCCCCATCAGAGCCGGGAAGCCGGTGAGGCCCTGCGCCTGGGCGCCGTCGATTATCTGCAAAAGCCCTTTCAAGCGGCCCAGTTACACCATGCCTTGCAGGAGATGGTGCTGCTGTTGCATCCGATGCCGAATCTGGTGGTACGCTCCCATGCAGCGCGCCAGGTTATCCAGTTGGCGCGGCGTGCCGCTCACACCTCGGCTTCGGTGTTGATCACCGGGGAGTCGGGGACTGGCAAGGAGTGTCTGGCGCAGTTTATTCATGCCCAATCACCGCGGCGTAATGCTCCCTATGTGGCGGTCAACTGCGCGGCTATCCCCGAGAACATGCTGGAATCCATGCTGTTCGGTTACAGCAAGGGCGCCTTCACCGGAGCCCTGCAGTCGATGCCGGGAAAATTCGAATTGGCTCAGGGCGGCACACTAGTGCTGGATGAAATCGGTGAGTTGTCCCTGCCGCTGCAGGCCAAGCTGCTGCGGGTATTGCAGGAGCGCACGCTGGAGCGCTTGGGCAGCCATCAGACCATCCGCCTGGATGTACGGGTGATCGCGGCCAGTAACCGGGACCTGCGAACCATGGTCGCCCGCGGCGAGTTTCGTCAGGATCTCTACTATCGCCTGGATGTGTTGCCACTGAGCTGGCCCGCCTTGCGGGAACGTCCGGTGGATATACTGCCGTTGGCCCAGCATTTCATCGACAAATACGCGCCGCAACAGGGTCATACCCTGAGCGGGGAAGCGAGCCAGTGTTTGCTCGGCTACGACTGGCCGGGGAATGTGCGGGAGCTGGAAAATGTCATGCAACGGGCATTGATCCTGTGCCGGGGGCTCTCATTGCAACCCGAGGATCTGCAATTACCCCAGGTGGCTGCCAGCCCGACGATCCAGTGGCCAGGAGTGGAGGCGCTGTCTGACACTGCTGCCCCCCGAAAACCATTTCCCATCACCGATCTGCACAGCAGCAAGCGCAGTGCCGAATTTCAATGTGTGCTCGAAACCTTGCGCCGCTTCCATGGCCATCGCACCCGTACTGCGGAGGCGCTGGGCATGACCACCCGCGCGCTGCGCTACAAGTTGGCGGCGATGCGCGAGCAGGGAATCGATATCGACCAGTTGGTCCGTCAGTAATTAAGGGAATAGTCAATGCAAGTAGAAATGCTGGCGAGCCAGGCCACCCTGTTGGGGCGTATGGATGAAATGAGTCATGTGGCGGCGGGTGAATCGATAGCTCCGGCTTCTCCTGCTGCGGGTGGCGAGGTGGCGGCCACTTCGTTTGCCGATGTTTTCAGTGCGGCGATCCATCAGGTCAATAGCGTACAAAACAGTGCTGCCGCCCAGATGCAGGCAGTGGAGTTGGGACAGAGCACCGACATGGTGGGTGCCATGATTACGGCCCAAAAAGCAGGACTGAGTTTTTCGGCTCTGGTGCAGGCGCGTAACAAGGTGATGACGGGTTTCGATGACATCATGAACATGGCGCTGTAGGAACCGGTATGAGCGAGTTAATCAAGAAAACAGGTCTCGATGTGCGAGCCCAGGATGCCCGGCAGACTCTGAGTGGCTGGTGGGGACGCTGGCGCCAGCAGTC
The DNA here is from genome assembly GCF_055413365.1 of Pseudaeromonas sp. HNCC25DJ182. NCBI lineage: Bacteria > Pseudomonadati > Pseudomonadota > Gammaproteobacteria > Aeromonadales > Aeromonadaceae > Pseudaeromonas > Pseudaeromonas sp. HNCC25DJ182. Next base: position 144,051 of record NZ_JBVAYG010000005.1, read on the forward strand.
GCGGGACAATCGTTCCGTGTTGGTGATTGCCCTGCTGGCCGCCGTGGTGGCGGCCAGTATCGTGGTGATCCTATGGACCGCCAGTCAGAACTATGTCCCCCTGTATGGACGTCAGGAGATGTACGACACCGCCAATATCCTCGAGTTGCTGGAAAAGGAGCAGGTGCCGTTCAAGCTGGATACCGCCTCGGGCCAGGTATTGGTACCGGAAGCACAACTGGCCCAGGTGCGGATTGCCTTGGCGGCTCGCGGGGTCCGCGCCGCCATGCCATCCGGCATGGAGGGGCTGGATACCAAGGTCGGTCTGGGCACTAGCGAGTTCATGGAGAACATGCGCTATCGCAATGCCCTGGAGGGCGAATTGGCCCGCACCATCATAGGGCTGGATGCGGTTCGCAGTGCCCGGGTGCATCTGGCGATCCCCAAGCGCACCCTGTTTGTCGGTCGGGAGGAAGAGCGGCCGACGGCTTCCGTGATGCTGGACATGGCGGCTGGCCAACAGTTGGAGCGCGGCCAGGTGGAGGCGATTGTCAATCTGGTGGCCGGTAGCATCAGTGGCCTGAAACCCGAAGCCGTGACTGTGGTGGATCAGACCGGACGCTTGCTGAGCGCCGATCTGGCCGATGGCGATGGCATGGGGCAGATGAGTCTGCAGCAGATCGATTATGTGCGCCGTCTGGAGGATTACACTCGCCAGCGTGCCGCCGACATGCTCTATCCCCTGCTGGGGAGTGATAATTTCCGTATTCAGGTTGCGGCAGACGTCGATTTCAACAAGGTGGAGGAGACCCATGAAACCGTGGATCCGACGCCGGTGTTGCGCAGTGAAACCGGCAAGAACGATGACTCGGTGGACAAGATTGCCGCCGGCATTCCGGGCTCGCTCTCCAACCGGCCGCCGGTGACCGCGACTGATGCCGATAAGAGCAAATCGGAGACCAACCCGGCACCGACTGATGCCCGCAGCCAGCGCAGCGAGTTCAATCGCGAGTATGAAAATGGCCGCTCGGTGACCCATACCCAGTTCCAGCAGGGGCGTCTGCAACAACTGCATGTCTCGGTGCTGCTGAACCAGAGCATTGCCCCGAAAGGTGGCTGGAGCAAGGAGCAGTTGGGCGAGATGGAAGCCATGGTGCAGCGTGCCGTGGGCTTTGAAGCGGACCGCGGCGATCAGATCAGCCTGACCAGCTTCCCCTTCACGCTGGCGGCTGTCGATCCGAGTGCCTATGGTGAGGCCTGGTGGCAAAAACCGATCCTGCAAAGCGCCATGCGCTATGGCATTGGCACCCTGTTGTGTCTGGTGTTGGTGCTGCTGGGGATCCGGCCATTGGTCAAGCATCTGGTGCAGCAGAACAAGCCGGCACCGGTGGAGCGCGCCTCGAACGAGGAGCGCGAGTCGGGCTTTGCGAGTGAGCCAACCCTGGGCAAGAGTCAGAACAACATGACGCCGAACATGATGGCGGTGCTGGAAGATATGTTGCCCGGCGAGATGGATTTGCCGCCTCTGGGGCTTGAGGAGTTGCCGCCGGTGGGCAGTGACTATGATGTGCAGCTCAAGCACTTGCAGCTGCTGGTGGATCAGGAAACCACCCGGGTGACCGAGGTGATCAAACTGTGGGTGAATGGCAACAATGATCGATCTTAATATCAACCAGTCTGCCATCGATCTGCAGATTGAAGACCTGGAAAAGGCCGCCATCCTGATGCTGAGCATGGGCGAGGAGTCGGCGGCCAAGATCTTCAAGCGACTGAGCCGTGAAGAGGTGCAGCGCCTGAGCCGCGCCATCTCCAAGCTGCACAATGTCTCGACCATAGAGGCGAAGTGGATCCTCCAGCAGTTCTTTGGCCAGTACAAACAGCAGAGCGGGATCAGCGGCGCCTCGCGCTCCTACCTGCAGCGCACCCTGGACATGGCTCTGGGCCCCAAGTTTGCCCGCAGCATGCTCGATGGCCTGTATGGCGACGAGGTGCAGAGCGATGTGCAACTGCTGCAGTGGGTGCCGCCCGAGGTGCTGGGCCGCTTCTTCGTCAACGAGCATCCGCAGATGCAGGCGGTGTTGCTGGCGTTCCTGCCGTCGGAAACCTCCTCGGCAGTGCTCGACACTCTGCCCCAGAGCCAGCATGACGAATTGCTGTTCCGGGTGGCCAACCTCAAGGAGATCAGTGAGGTGGTGCTGCAGGAGTTGCGCGGCACGCTGGAACGTTGCCTGGCCTACGTGGCCGAGCAGGCAGGCGCCCAGGTCGATGGCGTACGCCAGGTGGCGGATATCCTCAACCGCTATCGCGGCGATCGCTCCCAGATGCTGGAGATGTTGCGGCTGTACGATGCCAAGGTGGCGGGGGATATCGAGAAAAACATGTTCGACTTCGATACCCTCAAGCGGCAGGGTGCCGATGTGCTGCAGCAGCTGTTGCAAGAAGTGCCTTCCGAGACGCTGGCGGTTGCTCTCAAGGGGACCGATGCCCAGTTTCGCAAAGTGGTACTGGGAGCCTTGCCCAAGCGAATGGCGCAGGCCATCGATACCCAGATGCAGGGGCAGGGCTCGGTGTCGCTCAGCAAGGTGGCCCAGGCGCGTGGCGAGATCATGCAGATTGTGCGCAGCATGGTCGAGCAGGGCGAAATCGAGTTCATGTTGTTTGAAGAGCCGGTGGTGAGCTGATGGTCAAATCGCCGCATAGATTGCCGCTGGATGAACATGCCGCCATCCGGCCCTATCGCTTCCCGGCTCTGAGCCCGAACTTGTCCGGAATGCCTAAGGCGGATCCCCAGCAAGCTTTCCAGCAGGGTTATCAGCAAGGGATGGAGCAAGGGATCTCGGCCGGCCAACAGGTCGGTCACCAGGAAGGATTTCAGCAGGGACTGGAGCAGGGGCTCAAGGAGGGTATGGCCAAGGGGCAGACCCAGGGTGAACGTCAGGGGCGCGCCCGCTTCGAGCAGGCCATGGCGCCGCTGCAAAGCCTGATGAGTCGTTTGGCCGAGTGGGAACAAGCCCAGCTCGCCAGTCAGCAGGCCTTACTGCTGCAACTGGTGGAGCAGGTGGCGCAGCAGGTGGTGCAACATGAGTTGCTGCAGGCCCCCGAGCAGCGTGCCGCCTTGGTGGCGCAGGTGCTGGCTCGTCTCCCTGCAGAGATAGGGCCGCTGAAGATCTGGCTGCATCCGGACGATGTCGCCGCGTTACAGGCGGTCGGGGTGCGGGAGTGTCAGGGGTGGCCCCTGCTGCCGGAGCCCGCGCTGGCGCGCGGCGATTGCCGGATCGGCAGTCCGGAGAGCACGGTCGAATCCCTGTGTGCCGATCGTCTGGCTCAATCCATGGCCCATGTGCGGAGTGTCTTGACCGAGGCGCCATGTTAAGCCGCTGGCAAGAAGGTCTGGCGCGGCTGCAAGCACCGCTGCCGGGGATTGATGTGACCCGTCACTATGGTCGTCTGGTCCGGGTGACCGGCTTGACGCTGGAGGTGACCGGTTGCCAGTTGACGCTGGGACAACGTTGCCGGGTTGCCACCCGGGACGGACGCCAGTTGGCGGCGGAGGTGGTGGGGTTTGATCGGGAGATCGCCTACCTGATGCCGCTGGAGTTGACCCGGCAACTCTACGTGGGGGCCCGGGTCGAACCCCTGGACCACGAGGTCGAGCTGTGGCTCGGTGACCATCTGCTCGGACGGGTGGTGGATGGTCTGCTGCAACCCCTGGACGGCCTACCGCTGGCGCAGCGGGGCGATCCGGCCGTGCTGATTATGACGCCGCCCAACCCGCTGCTGCGTCAGCCGGTGACCGAGCCGCTGGATGTCGGCATCCGGGCTATCAATGCCCTGCTGACCCCCGGCAAGGGACAACGTCTCGGACTGTTCGCCGGCTCCGGGGTCGGCAAGAGTATGTTGCTGGGGATGATGACCCGTTATACCCAGGCCCAGGTGGTGATCGTCGGTCTGATAGGCGAGCGGGGTCGGGAAGTTCGGGAGTTTATCGACCACTGTCTGGGGCCCGAGGGGCGCCGCAAGGCCATCGTGGTGGCGGCTCCGGCCGATCAGTCGCCGCTGCAGCGGCTGCGTGCCGCCCAGTTGTGCCATCGTCTGGCCGAGTATTATCGGGATCGGGGTCAGGATGTGCTGCTGCTGATGGACTCCTTGACCCGTTATGCACAAGCCCAGCGCGAGATCGGCCTGGCTCTGGGTGAACCTCCGGCGACCCGGGGGTATCCGCCCTCGGTGTTTTCTCTGCTGACCCAGTTGGTGGAGCGGGCGGGCAATGGCGAGCAGGCCAGCGGCAGTCTGACCGCATTTTATACGGTACTGGCGGAGGGTGATGATCAGCAGGATCCGATTGCCGATGCGGCGCGGGCGATCCTGGATGGTCATATTGTTCTCAGTCGCCAGCTGGCCGAGCAGGGGCACTATCCGGCTATCGATATCAATGCTTCGGTGAGCCGGGTGATGCCCCAGGTGGTCGCGGCCGAGCAGTTGGAGCTAGCCACCCGCTTGCGGCAACTGTCGGGGCGCTATCAGCAGGTGCGTGAATTGCTGCCGCTGGGCGGCTATCAGGCCGGGCTGGATCCCGAGATGGATGAGGCGGTGCGCCGTCATCCGGCCCTCGCCCGTTTCTTGCAACAGGGGCTGCAGGAGCAGAGTCCATTTGCCCGGAGCCTGCAGGATCTGCAGCAGGTGTTGAGCTGATGCTGGTCCGTTATCTGGAGTTGCAGCGCACCGAGCTGGAGCAGTTGGGCAACCAGCGCGGCCAGATCCTGCAGCGCATCCAGCGTGAGCAGGAGCGTGAACAGACCCTGGCGCGACTCCTGGCCGAGATGGGTGAGGGGTTGGATCTGCGGCAATTGTTGATCCGGGAAAATTACTACCATATGCGACGCCAGATGGAGCGCCTCTGGCTGTTGCAGGTAGATAAGGTGGCGCTGGCGCGTCAGGATTTAAGCCATCTGGAAGGGCTGCTTCGCGCGCAGATTGGCAAGGTCAAGGGGCTGGAGCTGCTGTTGCGCCAGCGGGCCGACGCGGTGCAGTATCGGCAGAACCGCCAGCAGCAACAGCAGATGGATGAGTTCAATAATCAGCGATTTGGCCGCTGACGGCGCCTCTTGGGAGTATGGGCGCTGCAGCGCCCTGGCGTTGGATTTAATACCCGGCGTTGTGGCCCGTAAAGAGACCCGGGGCGTAGTCGTAGTTGGGTTCGCCATGCAGCATGCGCTGGATGACATCGTACTGACAACGCAACAAGCGGCCATTGACTTCATTCTGTTGCTGGCATTGCTGCAATAGCTTGCACAACCGATTCCAGATCGGTTTCAGGCGTAGCTTGAGTGCTGGTGGCAGTTGCCCCAATAACACCGTCATACCCTGTTCATCGGCATTGATCCCCAGCAAGCCCAACTGACGGGTGCGCTCTACCGCCGATCGTTGCAACTTGGCGACCATCGACTGATGGGCGTGGTTCAGCGCCGTGATGGCGGCCGTATCCCGATCCTTGAGCAGCTGAAATTGCTGTTCGAGCAGGCGTTGCAGTTCGGTGTAGTCGGCGATATCGGTTTGTATCCCCAGGATCAGGCTCTTGATGATCTCGCTACGGGTCATGAGCGGTGCATCTCCAGGATTGCTTCACTCAGCGCCTGGGTGTCCAGTACCAACTCACCCTTGGCGATCGCCTGCTGCAATTGCTGCACCTTCTCCATATCCACATCGCTGGTCGTTGCCAGCTCCTGCTGGGCGGCGTCGAGCCATAAGGCATCGCTGCTGACGCTACTTTCCGGGCTCTGGTAGCGGCTTGTGGTGCTGGCAACGGTTTCCCCGGCGGCCGCGGGTCGCGTGATGGCGCTGGATGATAATGCGCTGCTGGTGAAGTTCTGGGCATCCTGGGTAATTTTCATGCCGCTCTCCTGCAAATAAGTGTGCTACCTGAAAAGAAGCGACTGTGCCGGCGGAAAACTTGAGGCCCTCCTGCTTCCGCCCCGTTGCCCACGCCTGCCCGGTTTTCGGCGTGACCGGTGCACGGGCCATTCTGATCTCTCAAAAGCGGGTTTCGACCTCTCCGGCGGCGGTAACAGTGGCTTGCACTTCCTTATTACTCGTTACATTGCGCACGGTAATACTCTCCCCGAGTTCACCATCGGCCAGCGCGATGCCGCGCATACTGGCGCTGAACTCCGGGGTGCGCGCATAGAGGGTGACCTCCTGTCCCTTGTGGACCAGCAGGGGCGCGCCCAGATCGGCGGTGCTGAGCAACTGGCCGGCGCGGACCTTGCGCAAGGTGCGATAACCGAGCAGAGATTGCTGGATGGGGGTGAAACTGCGGAACAAACGATCCACGGTGACGTTTTGAGGCTGCAAATCGGTCGCTTGCAGCACTTGTCCCTTTTTCAGGCTATGCCGGGCCACCCACAGCTCCAGACTCAGACTGACATCTACTCGTCCCCGGGTCTGCCAGGCGGGGGATGCCGGACAACTGAGTTGATAGCTGAGTCGGCCCCAGGGTGGTGCCTGCGGGTTACTGCGCTGGATCTGCAAGGGCTGGGGGCAGGGCGGCAACTTGCTGGCTCCCTCGGGGAGCCAGGGGCTGTAGTGCACCTCGAGCGCCTGCCAGCCCAGCGTGGTCAGTTGTTGTTCCAGCTCCTGACGCGCCTGCTGGCTGAGGGCCTGCAGCAAGGCGTCAGGCTCGCTGGGAGCCGCCAGACACCCAAGCGGAAACAACAACAGCAGACTCAGGGCGAGCCGACGGCACCCAGCCGGAAGTCGGGCTTCCGCGTGCGGGTGACTCGATACTGATTTATCACATAACCTGTTGATTTATATGGCCTCGAATAGCTGGCACGACTCTTGTTAACTCGATTCTGGCAGAGAGTCATGCTCAGCTCAACAGGAGGAAGGAATGGCACTAAGTCTGGACGATGCGCTGGGGGTTTCACCCTATGCCCTGCAGACCAAGCTGGATCGTGCGCAGGTGATTGCCAGTAACCTGGCCAACGTCGATACCCCGGGCTATCTGGCCCAGGATCTGGACTACCAGGCGGTGATGAGTGATGTCGCCCGTCGTCAAGGTCAAGGCGAGACCGTGAGTGCCGCCAGTGATGCGGATTTGCTGTATCGCATCCCCTATCAGACCTCCCAGGATGGCAACACCGTCGAGTTGCAGGTTGAACAGAGCAAGTTTGCCGCCAACTCGGTGGCCTTCGACACCAGCCTGACCTTTCTGAACCTGAAAATCAAAGGGCTGACCACGGCCATCGAAGGAAGCTAAACCATGTCATTCGACGCGATTTACGACATTGCCGCCAGCTCCATGCGTGCCCAGACGGTGCGCCTGGATACCGTGGCCTCCAACCTGGCGAACGCCGATAGTGCTGCCGGCAGCGCCGATGCCGCTTATCGGGCGGTGCGCCCTGTGTTCCAGTCGGTCTATCAGCAGGTGCAGGAGTTGGGGCAACTGGGGGCGGCCAGCGTGGCGATCGCCGATGTGATCCCGAGTAATGACAAACCCCTGCAGCGTTACGAGCCGAACAATCCCCTGGCGGATGCCGATGGCCATGTCTACTACGCCAATATCAATACGGTGGAGGAGATGGCCGACATGATGAGTGCCTCGCGCAGCTTTGAAAGCAGCGTGGAAGTGCTCAAACGGATTGGCACCATGCAGCAGGGGCTGCTGGGTCTGGGTGAGCAGAGCTAAGGAGTACCGTAGTGACTATTTCCGTCGTATCAACCAGTAGTTCCACCACCAGCAGCAGCGATGAGGAAACCGTAAGCTCCAGCAGCACCTCGGACGAGCTGCAGATCGAGTTTATCGATCTGCTGGTAGCCCAGATCCAGAACCAGGATCCGACCGATCCCATCGACTCCAGCACCTATGTCAGCCAGCTCTCCCAGCTGAGCATGGTGCAGTCGCTGGAAGATCTCAGCAGTTTGCAGACCACCTCCAACGATTTGGTCGAGGATCTAACGGCGCTGCAGAGCACCAATCTGGTCGGGCAGAGTGTTCTGGTTGAAAGCAGCTCCACTACCTTGAGCGCCGATGGTTCCCTGAGTGGCCAGGTGACTCTCGACAGCGCCGCCGACAGCCTGACCATCAGTGTCTATGACGCGGATGGCACCCTGATCAGCAGCGAAACCAGCAGCAGTCCCAGTGCGGGGACCTACAGTTTCAGTTTCGATGATCTCGGCGCCGGAACCTACACGGTGACCGCAGTCTCCAGCGCCGACAGCACCACCACCAATGAGACCACGTATCTGAACTCCGAAGTGGAGTCCGTCACCCTGGATGATGACGGTGTCCAGCTTCAGGTTTCCGGCGCCGGAACTGTGGCGCTGGACGATGTGGTTGCCGTCTCCAAGACTTAACCCGAAGGAACCCTATTTATGTCTATGTACTCCATTGGTATGAGTGGTCTGCTGGCAACGAGCGACGCGCTGGATACCGTCAGTAACAACATCTCCAATGCTTCGACTGCGGGCTATAAATCCTCTTCCACCTCGTTTTCTGCCATCTACAGCGGTGGACAAGCGGGCGGTGTGGAGTCGTCCACCGTGACCCAGAGCTTCTCCAGCGATGGCTCCCTGGTGGAGTCCGGTAGCGATCTGGATCTGGCCATCTCCGGCAGTGGCTTCTTCGTGATCAGCGATGGCCAGGAAACGGCCTACACCCGGGCCGGTAATTTTTCGGTGGATTCCGATAACTATCTCCTGGCCAGCAACGGCTGGAACCTGCAGGGCTATGCCGTCAATGCGGATGGCGAGCTGGAAGAGGGGCAGGTGACCGATCTGCAGATCACCACCACCACCCTGGCGGCGGAAGCGTCGACCACGCTGGAGCTGGAGGCCAACCTCAACGCCTCGTCGACCACCATCACCGACAGTTTCGATATCGATGACAGCAGTACCTATAACTATTCGGCCACCTCGACCCTCTATGACTCGCTCGGCTCGGAACACACCCTGAGCCAGTACTATGTCAAAACCGGCGATAACAGCTGGTCGGTTTACTACAGCGTGGATGGTACCCAGCTGACGGATTCCAGCGGTGCTGCCGTGACGACGGCATTGACCTTTAACGAGGATGGGACCCTGGCCTCACCGACTACCGCGACCAGTCTCACCTTCAGTGCCGACGGCGCCGATGATGTCACCATCAGCGTGGATTACGGTGAGTTCACCCAATATTCGATGGACTCCACCACCACCACCAACGAAGCGGATGGTTACACGGCGGGCACCTTGTCGGATGTCTATTTCGATGATGAAGGCTACCTCTACGCCACCTACAGCAATGGCGAAACTCTGCTGCAAGGTCAGGTGGTATTGGCCACCTTCGTCAACGTCGATGGCCTGGAGCAGGGCGATGGCACCATCTGGTATGCCACCAAGGACTCCGGCAATGCGGTGCTGAGTACCGCCGGGGATGGCATTGCCGGCACCCTGACGGTCGGCTCTTATGAGGATTCGAATGTCGACATTACCGAAGAGCTGGTGGATCTGATGGCGCTGCAGCGCAACTACCAGGCCAACTCCAAGGTGCTGTCGACCGCCGATGAGCTCTCCAGCGTGCTGTTCAACACCTTCTGATAACGGATAACCAGTGGAAAAAGTCATCTATACCGCCATGTCGGGAGCCCAACACTCCCTCATGGCCCAGCAGATCCATGCCAATAACCTGGCGAACGTGGATACCACCGGCTTTCGCGCCGACTTCGAGCGGGTCAGCTCCACCGCCCTGCAGGGGGATGGCTTTGACAGCCGGGTATTGGCCAGCGAGCTGACACCGGGCACGGATTTCAGTGCCGCGGCTCTGGTCAGCACCGGACGTACCCTGGATGTCGGTATTCGCGGCAGCGGTTGGTTGGCGGTGCAGACCGCCGCAGGCGAAGAGGCCTATACCCGGGCGGGCAATATGAATGTGGAGTCCGATGGCCGCCTGACCGTGAATGGCCGCGCCGTATTGGGCGAGGGCGGCGAGCTGGTCTTGCCCGATTACCGGGATCTGGATATCGGCAGCGATGGCACCATTACCGTGACCCCTCCGGGTGGCGGCGCGCTGATCGAAGCCGGGCGTATCAAGTTGGTCAATCCGGAGACCAGCCAGTTGGTCAAGGGCACCGATGGCCTGTTTCGCCTCGACAGTGGGGAGACGGCGGAGAGCGACGAGAACGTGATCCTGGCCAGTGGTCATCTGGAGGACTCCAACGTCAACGCCGTCGACGAGATGATCCAGAGCCTGCAGATGACGCGCAATTTCGAGCTGCAGGTCAAGTTGATGCAGAGCTCTGACGAGCAGGCGAAATTGGGTAACGAGATGATTTCGGCCTGAGCCGCACAGCAACAGGATGATGAGTAGATGCAAACAGCCTTATGGGTAAGCAAGACCGGTCTGGCGGCGATGGATGCCAAGCTGACCACCATTTCCAACAACCTGGCCAACGTGGATACCACCGGCTTCAAGAAGGATAGGATCGCGTTTCAGGACCTGTTCTATCAGGTGCAGGTGCAGCCGGGTGCGCAGCTGGATCAGCAGAATGAGTCGCCCAGTGGTATCCAGCTGGGGAACGGGGTGCGGGTGGTCGGTACCCAGAAGGTGTTTACCACCGGGGATTACGAGACCACCAGCAATCAGCTGGATCTGGCGATCAACGGTCAGGGCTTCTTCCAGGTGGAGCTGCCCAACGGTGAGACCGCCTACACCCGGGATGGCCAGTTCCAGGTCAACTCCGACAGCGTGGTGGTCAACGCCTCCGGGCTGCCCTTGCTGCCGCAGATTACTGTGCCGGAAAACACCACCGCCATCAGTGTCGGCACCGATGGCACGGTTTCCGCCACCATCAGTGGTCAGGCCGAGGCGCAGGAGCTGGGCCAGGTGACCTTGGTCAATTTCGTCAATCCGGCCGGCTTGGCGGCCACCGGCGGTAACCTGTATCAGGCCACCGAAGCCTCGGGGGATGCGGTGGAAGGGGTGCCGGGCGAGGACTCTTTCGGCGCATTGAAGCAGTATGCGCTGGAAAACTCCAACGTCAGCGTGGTGGAGGAGATGGTGGATATGATCGCCACCCAGCGCGCCTACGAGATGAATGCCAAGGTGGTTGCCGCATCCGACGAGATGCTGCAATACGTCTCCCAGAATATGTAAGCGGAATATCGCCATGAGATGTTGCATCCTTTTGCTTCTGCCCCTGTGGCTCGCCGCCTGTTCCAGCTATGAGGTGATCCCGCCTGCCGATGACGAGGCGCAGTGGCGACCCACGGCACCCGTCAGCACCACGAGCAAGGGCGAGGATGGCAGCCTCTATCGCCGCGATTACATGTTTACCCTGTTTCAGGACCGCAGAGCCTACCGGATCGGTGACATCCTGACCGTGACCCTGGAAGAGAGCACCCAGTCGAGCAAGAAGGCGGCGACCCAGCTCGGCAAGAGCAGCAGCCTGGAGTTGCCGACCCCGACCATAGGCGGCAAGGCGAAGAACAGCTGGACTACCAGCCTGGAGGCGGATCGGGGCTTTGACGGCTCCGCAACCTCCAGCCAGCAGAACAGCCTGTCGGGGGCCATCACGGTGACGGTGGCCAATGTGCTGAGCAACGGCGTGCTGCAGATCCGCGGTGAGAAATGGATCCGCCTCAATCAAGGGGATGAATACATCCGGCTCAATGGCACGGTTCGGGTCGAAGATATCGATCAGGCCAACCGCATCTCCTCCCAGCGCATCGCCGATGCCCATATCACCTATGCCGGTCGTGGGGCTCTGGCCGACACCAACCAGTCGGGCTGGTTAAGCACCTTCTTCAACAGCGCCTTGTCGCCCCTGTAGGAACCGTTATGAAACCATTTGTTTATGTTGCGCTGGCCTTGTTGCTGGCGCCGGTTCACGCCAAGGTGACCCTGCCGCAGTCGGTACGATCCCGCCCCTTGCTGGATATCGTCGATGTGCAGGGGGTGCGCGATAACTTGCTGGTGGGCTACGGTCTGGTGGTGGGGCTCTCCGGCAGCGGGGATCGCAATCAGGTGGAGTTCACCAGCCAGTCGATGACCAACATGCTCAAGCAGTTCGGCGTGCAGCTGCCGGATGATCTGGATCCCAAGCTGAAGAACGTGGCGGCGGTGTCGGTGCAGGCGCGCTTACCCGCCTTTGCCGGGCGCGGTCAGCAGCTGGATATCACCATCTCCTCGATTGGCGATGCCAAGAGTCTGCGTGGGGGCGCCCTGCTGCTGACACCGCTGCGCGGCATCGACGGCGAGGTCTATGCCGTGGCCCAGGGCAATGTGGTGGTCGGCGGTCTGAAGGCGGAAGGGGAATCCGGCAGCTCGGTGACGGTCAATGTGCCGACCAGCGGCATCATACCCGGCGGTGGTATCGTCGAGCGGGAGATCCCCTTGAACTTCGGCGAGAAGCCGGAGGTGGTGCTGAATCTGTTGAGCCCGAATTTCCGCACCGCCAGTAATGTGGCGCGGGCGATCAATCGGCAGATGGGGCCTGTGGCCCGCGCGGTCTCGGCCGGTCGCATTCTGGTGCGTGCGCCGCAGGATGAGAGTCAGCGCACCTCGTTTCTGGCTCTGCTGCAAGATATCGATGTGGATATGGGACGGGAGCGACCGCGGGTGGTGTTCAACAGCCGTACCGGCACCGTGGTGATCGGTCAGGATGTCCGGGTCAGCAAGGCGGCGGTCAGCCACGGCAACCTGACGGTCAGCATTACCGAGAGCCAGAATGTCAGTCAGCCCAACGCCTTGTCGCTGGGGCAGACCACCACCACCCCCAACAGCAGTATCCAGGTCAATCATCCGCAGCAGAATATGTTCATCTGGCCGGAAGGCACCTCGCTGGAGGTGATCGTGAAGGCGATCAACTCGTTAGGTGCCAATCCGGATGATCTGATGGCGATCCTGCAGGCGTTGCATGAAGCTGGCGCCCTGGATGCGGAATTGATGGTGATCTGACGATGAAAATTGATGCCAATGAGTCAAGCAGCAACCTGAGTTTTTATCAGGATATTCAAGGGCTAAACGCCATCAAGCACAATCCGGACTCGGCTGCGGCACTGGATACGGTGGCTAACCAGTTTGAAGTGCAGTTTTTGCAGCAGGTGTTGCGCGAGATGCGCAAGGCCAACGAGAGCATCACAGGTGACGAGAGTCTGGTCAGCAGTGACAGCGTGCGCTTCTATCAGGAGATGTGTGATAGCCAGTTAGCCATGGTGATGGCCAATCAGGACAGTACCGGTTTACAGGCCACGATCGTCGAACAGATGGGCGGCGTAGTGGAACAGAGGGACGGATCGGCAACAAAGCTGGCCGATCCATTAAAGAGTCAGAAATAGACGGTCGCTTCACCTCTATAACGTCTTTGTATTGCATGCCATGCCGCGATAGGGGTTTTCAGCCATGACCATGATTTCCAATGCCACCTCGGGGCTGATGGCTACCCAGGTGGTGATGAATGCGATCAGTAACAACGTCGCCAATTCCGACACCGATGGCTATAGCCGGCAGACCGTCACGCTCTCCAGCGTGGTATCCGGCGGCGTGAGCGTCAGCAGTGTGGATCGGCAGACCAGCTTCTACCTCAGCCAACAGACCTGGGCTACCACCTCGGATGTGGGCTACTACACCAGCTACAGCGAGTATGCGACCTATCTGGAAGAGCTGATGAGCAGCGATTCTCTGGATATCACCTCCAGCTTGACCACCTTCTATTCGGCGCTCGAAGCGGCCAGCAGCTCGCCGGATGATGATTCCCTGCGCACCGCTGTGCTCACCGATGCCGAGGCGGTCTGTGATGCGGTCAACTCGCTGGCGGGCTACATGGATGAGCTGCAGGGGCAGATCGACAGCCAGATCAGTTCCACCCTGTCGACGGCCAACGATCTGGCGGCCCAGATTGCAGCCCTGAACGACAAGATAGTGGCGCTGCAAAGCTCTGGCGGTGATACCAGCTCCCTGGAAGACAGTCGAGATGCGGCGATCAGCAGCCTGAGCGAGTTGGTGGATATCACGGTTGTGGCTCAGGACGATGGCTCCTACACCATCAGCCTGCCCCAGGGACAGACGCTGGTGAGTGGCAACAAATCCGGTAACCTGGATTACGCCAGCGACACCGGTTTGACCCTGACCTATGGCAAGCAGACCAGCACGGTCAACGAGACGATGTCGGGCAGTCTGGGGGGCTTGCTGGCGTTCAGCAGCGAGGTGCTGGAGCCGACGCAAGACGCGCTGAATGACCTGGCGGCGACCATTGCCGATGAGTTTAATGCCCTGCAGACGTCGGGTTATGACCTCAATGGCAGCGCCGGTACCGAGTTGTTCAGCTATGACGCGGATGATGCGGCCAGCACCCTGGCGATAGCTGACGACTTTAGCGGGGATGACCTGGCCTTCGCGAGCTCGGCATCGGCAGGTACCGGAGACAACAGCAATCTGCTCTCCATGCTGGATCTGCAGGGGGAGCAGGAAGAGACCTACACCGCACTGGTGACCAAACTGGGCCTCATCAGCAGTCAGGCATCCTCGGCACTGACTACCAGCAGCTCGCTGCAGAGTTCCCTGCAGGACAGCTTGTCTTCTATCAGCGGTGTCAATCTGGATGAAGAGGCCGCCAATCTGGTCAGCTACCAGAACATCTATTCGGCCAACTCCAAGGTGCTCACCGTGGCCGATGAGTTGTTCGACACTGTCCTGAATATGTTCTAAGGGAGGCCCCATGCGCGTCAGTACGTCCCAAACCACGGCCTTATTGCTGAAGAGTCTGCAGAGTCAGTACTCCGAATATGCCAATGTGGCCGAGCAGCTCTCGACGGGCTCTTCCATCAATAAACCCTCGGACAATGCTATCGGCTATGCCCGGGTCAGCAATCTGACGTCCCAGCAGACCCAGCTGGAGCAGTACATCGAGAATATCGAAACCGCCAGCAGCCAGCTCAGTGCCTCCGAGACCCAGTACTCGTCGATGACCGATGTGATGGGCTCGATTCGGGATCTGGTGGTGCAGGCGGCCAACGGCACCTATGACAGCGAGGATCTGGCGAATATCGCCACGGAAATCAGTGGCTTGATGGATACCATGGTCGACTTGTGCAACCAGACCGATGCCGGTGGCAACTACCTGTTCTCCGGTAGCCTGAGCGACACGGCACCCGTGGTGTATGACGAGGCCACGAACACCTATAGCTACGCCGGGGATGATTATCAGCGCGAGGTCAGCGTCGGCGATGGCATCACAGTGGCCAGTACCGACAACCTGTCGGACGTCTTCTTTAGTGGCGGCAGCAGCTTTTTTGACGACTTGAATGGCCTGGTTGCCGCACTGGCCAGTGGTGACAACACCACCGCCAGCAGCATGCTGGATACCATCGACAGCGCCAGCTCGAATCTCAGCTCGGCGATTGCCAGTATCGGTGCCCGCTCCAATCAGCTGGATACCCTCTCCAGCGCGCACAGCGAAACCCTGCTCTATAGCGAAGAGCTCAGCGCCTCGATTTCTGAAGCCGATTATGCCGAGACCACCCTGCGCTCCGAGGAGATACTCACCACCTTGCAGGTGACCCAGCAGGTGCTCTCTTCTGTGCTTGGCCTGAGTCTTTTTGATGAACTCTAACCGGGACTGACCCTATGGCGATCACGGCCTCGACTCCGAATACGGACACCACAGCACTGACGTCGGCCTGGCAGCCGACTGTCGAGGGGAGCCGGATCCCGGATGGCAGCCGGACGGCGCAGGATCTGGCCGTTGGTCGTGGTGACAAGAGCGCCTATCTGGATGATCAGGCGGCCGCTACCTCACGCCGTGGCAGCCCGCAGGATGCCTCCTCGACCACCGCCAGCGCTACGACGACGGGTAGTAGTAATACCGCCGAATGGGTGGCCAGGTTCCAGAACTGGTCGATGCTGGGCGAAGCCCAAGCCACGGTGGCCGAAACTCAGGCCAGTGAAGTGGCCCTGGTGCAAACCTATCGCCAGCTGAGTCAGCTCAAGAGCCAGCTCGGTCAGGAGTCCGCCCAGGCGGATGCCCTGTCCCAACGCCTGCGGCAGTTGGACCAGTCGCTGCAGCAACAGAGCAGCCTGGATGGCCAGTTGCAGCCGACGGTGTGGTCCGACAGCGGCAGTTCCCAGAACTATGTGCTGGACAAGGTCGATCTGCTCTCCGCCAAGCCGGCCAACGAGCAGGTGCGCATCTATTTCCCTTCCAGCCGGAGCGGGGCAACCGTCGCCTTGCCTGCCGGGTCGAGCGGGCAAACCGTGGCGGAGAGTCTGGACCAGGCCCTGCAAAAAGAGGGGATTCAGGTCACGCTCAGCGCCAGTGGCCAACTCAGTTTTTCCGCCAGTCAAGGCAATGAGCGCAAGCTCAGTGAGCCGATGCTGATGTCGGGGCAAGGGGTGCGGGTTCCGGCCGGGAATGCGGTGACCGTCCGCTTGAGCGCTGAGCGGAGTACTCTCGCCGAGCTGGCGGATCAGGTGGCTGCGGCCGACAGCAGCCAGCAGCGGCAGCAGGTGCAGCAGCAGATCCAGCAGTTACAGCAGCAAATTCAGCAGACGGTGCAGCAACTTCGCACCTACCGTCAACAAGTCCAGAATCAGGCAGAACAGCAGAGTCGGACGGTGGAGTCCGATTTGAGTCAGGCCGAATTAGTGCAGAGCCAGCGGCAGTTACAACTGGCGCTGGGACAGACCGATTATCAGTCGATCGCCACCACCTTGCAGGCTCAGGCCAATGTCACAGCGCAGACGGTGGTCGCGCTGTTGGCGTGATCCCGCATCTCCGCGATGTGAGCGATTGGACAACGCGGAGAATCCATGGTGATGGACTTTATATTTGCGATCTCACTGCCGGAAATATTATTTGCAAGATCGTACGCTAAGCCAATTTTATTTTTAACCCGACAGTGGGGCTGGTCATGGAATATTTGTCGAAGGCTATTGAATTAGCCCCGCTCTGGCTTTTATCAATATTGTGCTGTGCTCTCATCTATTGGCGTTTTTCATCCATCAAAAAGAATAAGCAATGGGCAGCTACTCTGTTTGATGCATTAACCGGCTTACCCAATGAGCAACATCTGGTATTGAATGGGCAACAGCCCGGGAAATATACCACCTCGGCATTTATTCTGATTGAGCTGAATTCATTCACCGATATCAATGTTATTTTTGGTCATGATATGGGTCAGCAGATGCTGCAAAAAACTGCCCGCCTGTTGCAGGGAATATGTCAACAGCAGGGTGAGTTGTATAAATTAAATCAGGGGGAATATCTGGTCGTATGCCAGAATAACCAGCATAACAATGTGGTGCATCTGATTGGCAAAATCATCTATTTCATCAGCAATGAAAATTATCACCTCCATGACCATGCCACCTTGCTGACGATTACCGCCGGTATTTGCCTGGGGGTTGATGATTATGAAAAAGCGCTGGCCTACGCCCGTCTGGCCAAAGAGGAGGCGCGGCGTCAACGTAAGGATTGGGTGATCTACAAAAAAGAAATGCATCTGGAAAAAGCCTATCAGGAGAATCTGTTTATTCTGAACCGGGTGCAACAGGCGCTGCGTTCGCGGCTGGTATTACCCTATTACCAGCCGATCCTGGATATTTATAGTAATCAGGTTATCGGTTGCGAGGCTCTGGTTCGATTGCGCGACCCGGATGGTCATATTTATGCGCCCGGCACCTTTCTGAATGTGGTGAAACGCAGCAATTTATATCGGCAATTAACTCTGGCAATGATCCATAGCGCACTGAAGGACATGGCTCATACCGGATTAACCGTTTCCTTGAATCTGGATGCTGTCGATATGAAGGATGAAGGGATTATCAACGCCTTGACGGAGGGGGTGCAGAGTCATGGCATGGTGGGGCGAGTGATTATCGAACTGATTGAGTCAGAATATGTCAGTGATTTTGAGCGGATGAAGGAGATTATCGCCCAGTTGAAGCATTACGGTATTCGATTGGCCATTGATGATTTCGGCGTCGGTTATTCCAACTTCGAGTATGTCACCCGCTTTGATATTGATTACATCAAGGTAGATGGTTCCATTATTCAACAGTTCCGCCATGAAAAAACCGCCCATGCCATCGTCAAAGCGATCGCCTCTTTCGCGCTGGAGTTGAATATTCCACTGGTCGCCGAGCATGTCAGCTGCGAGGAGGAGATCAAGGAGTTGAAGCGGCTCAACTTCCGCTATCTGCAGGGCTATTACATCGGCGAGCCGATGCCGGTGGAGCAGTTAGCCAGCCTGTTCACCACCCCGGTTGCCGGAGCGGCAATCACGGATTGAAGGCGGTCTGTTACCCCGGAGGGCGAATAACAGACCGTGCAAATGGCTCGCTATCAGGATTGGGCTGGCGGGTGCGGTGTCACAGCGGCCAGGCTCGGATCCGTGTGGTGGATAGCCAAAATATTGATGCCCAGGGTGAAGGTCTTGTAGCCCAGTGCGCTGACAAAGGCGGTGATGGCCGCTTCATCCGATTTGATTTTTTCGATAATCAACTGAGGCTTGCAGCGCTGAAGTGTCTGCTTGGCTCCCCGCAGGGCTTCCATTTCCATGCCTTCGATATCGATCTTGATGAAATCCAGCCGTGGTAATCCCAAGCTATCGATCGCCAGCATCCGCGTCTTGATGGTGCCGGCCGCCGAATAGTCGAGGGTTTGGCCAATAAACTCGTTATGGGCGCCGGGCTTGATTTCCAGGCTACCGAAACTGGAGGGTTTGAAGTAGTCCGGCTCCGGTACGTCGATGGAGCCATTTTTCTCACCAACCGCCGCCCATATGGCTCTGGCGTTGAAGCAGTTGTTCAGGGTGATATTGCCGGCGAGGGCATAGAACACCCGCTCCTGCGCCTCGACGGAGAGCACCTCGCCCCAGCCGTACATGGCTTTGGCCCACTCGATGGTGTGCACCCCTATGTTGGCGCCACAATCGATGGCAATCACGCCATCGCCGAAATGCTGCCGCCGCAGGTGCAGCAGTTGCAGGGCAACAGTGATTTCGTCGGGATCGAAGGCGGAGTGGTTGAGCAGTTGAAAGCCGACACCATAACCGCCGTTGGGGGTGAGGCGATAATCGTGGCGGTTGACCAGCATGCTCCCGTGGTGGGTCGCGGTCATGACGAAGGCCACCGGGCGTTTTGAGTATTCCATTGCAATCCTGCCGTTGAATGAAGAAAGAGTGGTTGGGGCCGGCACTACTGGCATAGCAGCTCCGGGAAACGGGTAAGAGCGAGCCGGAGGTTATAGAGCACAGAGTCCCAATCCCCCGATTTTTCCTGGCGAAAGAGGCGAGCGCTGTCGTACCAGCCGGTGGTGTCGTCGGTGAGCAGCCAGCGCCAGTCGGGAATATGAGGGAGCAGGATCCACACCGGGACGCCTAAGCCGCCTGCCAGATGGGCGACGGCGGTATCGACGGAAATCACCAAATCCAGTTGGCTGCAGACGGCGGCGGTATCGGCAAAATCCAGCAATTCATTGCCGAGCCAATAGATGTCATCCCGGCGGGCCAGTGGCGCCTGATCTTCGGGCTGCAGCATCTTCTGCAGCGCCAGATACTGATAGCCAGCGGGTAGCCCGTCGAGCAACCGCCGTAACGGCAGGCTGCGTTGCGCATTCTGGCGATGATTCGGATTTCCGGCCCACACCAGACCAATTCGTGGCTGTCTACTCCTGGGGCCGAGCCGCTCTTGCCAGCGCAGTTGGTAGGACTCCGGAACGGCGAGGTAACCGCTGGCACTAGGAATATTGGCGGGTGTGATGCCGAGCCGCGCCGGTAGGCTCATCAGCGCAAGCTGGTAGTCCGCGGTCACCGCCGCTCCGGTCGGCAGGACCTCGCACCGGCAAGGCATCGCCTGCAGCAGCGGTATGAGCGGAGCCGGTGCCCGCACTGTGATGCGGGCACCTTGGGCCTGCAGGTGTGGAATAAAGCGGCAAAATTGCAGGGTATCGCCAAATCCCTGTTCGGTATCCAGCAGCAGGTGTCTCCCCGCGAGGGTACTCTGACCATCCCAGGGCGGAGCCACGGGCTCCGCGGGGCATAGGCCGGCGGCCGGGTAACGCCAGCGCCACTCATATTGCGGCCAGCCCGAGCTCCAGTTGCCTAGCGTCAGCCAGAGGATCGCCAAGGCGAACTGGGCACCGCTATGGCTGGGATCCCGCGCGGTGACCGCCAGATAATCCTGTTCTGCCAATTGAAACTGACCCTGAGCAGCACGGGCGACACCCAGATTGAAGCGGGCCGCCAGATAGTCCGGATGGCGGGCGAGGGCCAGTTGGTAATTGGCAATGGCGCGGCCATAGTCGCCCAACTCGGCGAACAACAGGCCCCGATTGTTATAGGCTTCCACCTGGTCCGGTTGCAGGGCAATGGCCTGATCATAAGCGGCCAGCGCGCCCTTGTGGTTACCGGCATCGTGCAGGCAGAGGCCGAGATTGTAGTGGGCGCTGGCCAGCGTGGGCTCGAGCCGTAGTGTGCGTTGGAACCAGTCGGCGGCGATGGCGGTTTGGCCGCGCTGATAGGCCAGAATGCCGGACCAGAGGGTGGCATCCAGATGGTCGGGTTGCAGCGCCAGAACTCGCTCCATGGCACGGCTGGCGGCCTCGCCCTTGTGCTGGCGGTGACATTGCACGCCGCGCAAAAACAGGCGTTCGGCCCGGGGTATCGGCTCAGGCCTCGGCGAGCTGTTCGATGCGGGCATGGGGCTGTGTTGCTGGGTGAAGTTCTTGGAACCAGGCGCTCAGTCGTTGCGGCAGGGTGTCGAGCAGGCTGGACCAGTCACCATAGCCAGGTTGCCGCAACAGGGTTGCCTGGGGATACCAGGGGCTGTCGGTGCGATCCAGGAGCCAGCGCCAGTCCGGATTAAACGGCAACAGTACCCACAGCGGTTTGCCCAAGGCCCCGGCCAGATGAGCCACGCTGGTATCGACGCTGATTACCAGGTCCAGCTGTTGGCACAGGGCGGCGGTATCGCTAAAGGTATGCAGTGCATCACTGAACACCCGGATCTCAGGTCGCAACTGCAGCCGCTGACGTTCGTCCGCGTCCAGATCTTTTTGCAGACAGACATACTCGAACTGCTCGGGCAGTACCCGCAGTAGTGCTGCCAGTGACAGGCTGCGATTGTGATCGTTCTTGTGAATGCTGTTACCACGCCACACCAGTCCGATGCGCGGTTTTTGCTTGGGGCCCAGTCGCTGGCGCCATGGCTGTTGTGCCGCGCTGGGGACCTGCAGGTAGCGGCTGGCTACGGGCAGATCCGTTAACTGGATATTCAGCAGGCGTGGCAGGCTCAGCAGTGGAGCCAGATAATCGACCTCCGGTAGTTGTCCCCCCGAGACCACCTGGAGGTCAGGAGCCAGGCTCTGTACCAGCTCCTGCAGCGCCGGTTGGATCAGCAGTATCACCTCGGCGCCCCGCGCCTGGAGCGGCAGGACAAACCGGCAGAATTGCAGGCTGTCGCCCAGTCCCTGTTCGAAGTAGACCAGAATTTTTTTGCCGACCAGGCTGCTGTGGCCATCCCACTCCGGCTGCGGCAGAGTCGGTTTCTTGATCCCCAGACTGGTGTCCTGCCAGCGCCACTCATACTGCTGCCAACCGTGTCGCAGATCCCCGGTGATCAGGTAGCAGAGGCTCAGTGCGAAGTGCGCCATCTTGTGGTGCGGCTCCAGCGCCAGCACATATTGGTAATGGGTGATGGCTTCGGCATGGCGACCACTCTCGGCCAGCACAAAGGCACGGTTAAACCAGGCGTCGACATAGTCGGCGCGCAGGTGAATGGCCTGATCACAGTCCCGCAGTGCCGCCTCGATATTGCCCACGCGCAACCAGACTCCCGCTCGATTGACATAGCTCTTGGCGTACTCGGGATCCAGCGTGATGGCCTGGCCATAACTGGCCAACGCCCGTTCATATTGTTTGAGCTCTTTGAGCACTATGCCGTGGTTGTTGAGGATCTTGACGTTGGCAGGTTGCAGCTCCAGTGCCATCTGATACAGCCGCAGGGCGCTTGCATACTCTTTGCGCTCCTGCAGGGTCAGCCCGAGATTGTAGTAGGGGGTGGCGTTCAGCGGCTGCAGGGCAATCGCTTGGGTAAAGCACTTGATCGCCCGATCGTAATCATGTTGCTGGTGGGCGATGAGGCCGAGTAGATGCTGGGCGTCAAACTGCTTCGGCTCGTGGGTGAGGACGACCTCCAGCGTGCGGCTCGCCGCGTGCCATTGCTGTTGCTGGTACAAGCGGACGCCTTCAGCCAGTTTGCGCTGGAGCGGGCTGAGGCTTCGGTTGGGGGTTGCATTCATTCGAGGCATCTCTTCCGGCTGGACATTCAGAGTGCAGAGTTCTGCAGTCGCTATTGGATCAAGAGAAGCGACCAGGACGAGAGCCAGATGTAATGACGGCCGCGATTTTTTTCCGGTGTTCTGGAGCGGGAATTTTTTTCATCCGGCCATTTTATTTTCCACGGGGGGACGTCGCTCTTTTACTCATGTCCAGGGCCGCAAACGTGGCCATAACCCCAAGGAGATTCTTATGTCTTTATCCATTCAATCCAGCTACGCATCCGCTGTTACCCAAAGCTCCCTGTCAACTGCCAACGACAAACTGACCACCGCCATGGAGCGTCTGTCCACCGGTTATGCGGTGAACTCCTCTGCCGATGATGCGGCTGGTCTGTCCATCGCCACTCGTATGCAAGCGCAAAGCGACGGTATCTCCGTAGCCCAAGACAACGTGGAAGATGCTTCCTCCATGCTGTCCACTGCTGACGGTGCTCTGGAGTCCATGGTCGACATCGTCGGCCGGATGAAGGATCTGGCGACCCAAGCGGCGAACGATACCTACTCTGCCGATGACCGCACCGCGATGGAAACTGAATACGCGGATCTGCAATCCCAGCTGACCGACGTGATGAGCAATACCTCCTTCGGCGGTACCGATCTGCTGTCATCCTCAGGCCTGCTGGGCTCTGCCGCTGTGAACTTCCAGGTGGGCGCCTCTTCCAGCGAAACTCTGTCTGTGGATATCTCCACTGAACTGGGCTCTATCACCACCGATATCACAGCGGCCAGCTCCACTCTGGCGGACTCCACCACTGCCAGCGGTACCATCGATGATCTGGAAACCCTGCTGACCGACATCAGTGCGGTTCGCTCTTCTGTGGGTGCCTCCATCAACCGTCTGGACTACATCTCCGACAACCTGACCAACATGCAGGAAAACACCGACAGCGCTATCGGCAACATCATGGATGCTGACTACGCGGCGGAAACGGCCGAGATGAGCAAGCAACAACTGCTGGAACAAGCCGGTATCTCCGTCCTGAGCTCTGTCAGCGAAGCACAGAGCCTGGTGGCTAACCTGCTGCAATAAGTGCTTTAAGCGGCCATCCCCGGCGGGGGTGGCCGTTTTTGTTATTCACTATCCCCAATCCTGGAGCCCCTCATGTCTTATACCGATTACGATGCCGCGTCGCTGGCCAGTGCCATGGTGACCTCAGAACGGGCCGGGATCGATGAGATGCTCTCGGCCAAATATGACAAGTACTCCACCCAGGTCAGCGGTCTCGAGAGTCTCGATAGCCTGCTGGCGGATTTTCAGGACAGTCTGGAAACCCTGAGTGAAGACAATTCCCTGGCGGCGCAAACCGCGACTGTCAGTGATGAAGATTATTTTACCGTGACCTCGGACGGCAGTGCCGCCACCGGTCAATACAGCATCACCGTGGTCCAACTGGCCCAGACCTATCAGGCGGCTATGACCTTTGAATCCGCCGATGGCGATACCGCCATTCCGAGCGATGGCACCTTCTCGGTCACCGTTGGCGACGAGACCCTGAACCTGGATCTGTCGACTCTCAGCTCGGGCGCGACCCTGGAAGATCTGGTCAGCGCCATCAACAAGGCCGCCGACAATCCCGGGGTGACCGCCAGTCTGGTGACCAGTGGCGATGATGTGCTGCTGATGATCACCAGTGACGAGTCGGGTGAAGAGGCGGGGGTGGATGCCATCACCTTTACCGCCGGTACCAGCAGTGCTGCCACCACCGCCTTCCAGAGCGCCTTTGACGGCCTGAGTGTGTTGAGTGAAGCCCAGGATGCGCAAATCCAGTTGGGAACCACCAACAAGGTGACCATCACCTCCTCCAGCAATACCCTCGAGGATGTGATCGATGGCTTGACCATCGATCTGAAAAAAGCCCAGGCCAGCGGTGAGGATGCCATCAACGTAGTGGTCGAGGCCGACACCGATACCGTGGTCGACAACCTGCAGAGCGTGGTCGACAGCTTCAATGAGCTGATCACCTCGCTGAGCGACCTGTATGCCGATGATGGCGATCTGGATGGTGACTCCACGGTGCGCAGCATCATCAGTAGCTTGAAGAGCACCCTGCGAACCGCGCTGCCTGATGGTGTTTCCCTGGCTGATATCGGCCTGGAGTTCTCCAGCGACGGCACCCTCTCCATTGATGAGGATGCGCTGGAAGAGGCGCTGGCGGATAACCCGGATCTGCTGACCGAATGTTTCACCGATGACGGCGGCATCTTCGATGCGCTGGACGATTTGCTGACTCCCTACACCAAGAGCGGTGGTCTGCTGGCCAGTCGGCTGGAGAGTGCCCAGGCCAGTCTCGATAGCATCGAGGCCCGTCAGGAGAAGTGGGATACCAAGATGGACAAGCTCTATACCCGCTATCTGGCCGAATTCAACGACATGATCGCCACCATGGCGATCCTCGAGTCCAACATCAGTTATCTGTAATTTTCAGGATGGTTTGCCATGTATGACACCGGTTATGACTCCTATCGCCAGGCCGAGATCCAGGTGAAGGCGGCGACGGCCTCACCGGCTCAGCTGGTGCTGATGCTGCTGGATGGTCTGCTGGACGAGATGTCCCGCGCCGAAGGGCATCTGCTGGCACGCAACTTTGAGCGCAAGGGGGCGAGTATTAAAAAATGTATGCGCATCCTCGGTGGGCTCGATGTCTCCCTCGACCGTCAGCAGGGCGGTGAGGTGGCGGAAAATCTGCACAATCTTTACCGCTTCTGTGGCAAACGACTGTTCAAAGCCAGCTTGAAGAATGACATCGATGGCATTCGTCAGGTGGCTCAACTGCTGCGTACTGTGCGAGAAGGCTGGCTGGGATTTGCGGCCCGAGTGGCCTGATCTCTTTCCTTCCCGGTACCGAACAGCGGAAGGATCACTTCCTCTTGCGTGAAAGAATTCACGTAATTCATTGAAATATAACAATTATATTTCTGGCATGGCGATTGCCACTCGTGTTGTCCGCTGGAATTCACCAAAGAGGCCTCTCCGGGTCTCTTTTCGCGGCTCGAGCCAAGTACAGAGGGTAGCCCCATGACGCAGGATCAACAGCAACACCTGATACGCCTCAAAGCCTGGCAGCAACAACTCCGTCGCTGGATCCCGCAACTGACTCAGTTGGTTGGACAACAACAGTGGCAGGCGATTGGTGCCCTGGCCCGGGAGCTGGAGCCAAAGCTGGCGACTCTGGAACAACATCCCGAGGTGCGGGAGCATTTTATCCGTGAACTGGCCCTGCTGAAGCAGTTATGCCAGCTGGCCTGGAAGGGGATGTCGGCGCGTAGCCTGGAGCTGGAGCGGGCCATGGCCCATCTGCGGGATAATCGGGAAGGGTTACGCGCCTATCAGGAGGCGCAGCAATGGGCCTGAGCCTGGATACCACGTTCAGTGCGGATCTGCTGGCATCCGGCTCTACCGACTATATCCGCCAATCTGGAGAGGAACCTGCCGATACCCCCTTCCAGTTGCCGGACTCTTCCGGGCAGGAGCAGTCGGAGATGAGCTCCCGCCCGCAGGCTGAATCCAGCGCCGCCGATGGGGAACCCCTGACGTCAGCAGACCATGACGACCCTGTTGCCGAGGGCGAGGCCGAGTTGCTTGCCTCGGTCGATGCCGTCACTTCGGAAGGCGCCGAACCGGCCGCTACATCCGACGTTTCACACTCCGCGACCAGCTCGCTGTCGGCACTGCCCGAGTCGATGATCTGGATGCAACCCCAGGATTTTCAGGCACTGTTGCGAGCCGATCAGGCGATGCTGGATGCCAATCCCGAGGTGATTACCGAGGCGCCAACCGATGGAGCATTGCTGGAGCAGGCAACGGACACAGGGTCAGGAACAGAGACTGGCGATGGGTTGCTCGGTCACACCACGGCGACGGCTCAGGACTCGTCCAATGGAGTGTTGAGTGCCAGCGCGCAAGCTTCGACCCTACCTCTGTGGATGATGGCTCCGATCCTGACGACGACGAGCCTCTCCTCCACAGCTGCCAGCAGCACGGCCACCGATTCCGCCTCATCCCTTCCGGCACTTGCGCTGGTCGATGGTGCTGATGCGGCCACGGCGCTCACCGCCCGGGAGGCATCTCTTGCAACATCGGCTGCCAGCCCTCCTGTGCCGCTGGCAACCAGCCTGAATAGTCGCCTCAGCGGATCCGCCGCCAGCACCACACAGGCAAGTACGTTACCGCAAACCACGGCCATCTCCCTTGATGACGGGGGGCCGTCAACACGTCTGGCTGAGGCGTCCTCCCCGGTTCTGCAGTCCACGGCAGAGGCGGCCGCAAGCCAGCGCCAAAGTGCCCATAACCTGGCCCTGCCGACTACCACTCTTCCAGACTCCGGGACATCGAGCTCCTTTACCAGCGCAACCCTGCTCGGAATGAGTCCAAGCTCCACCCCTGTCTCGTCTCCTCTGGTGATGGACAGCAGTGGCGCAAGCTGGGGTCAGCAGTTGGTGAGCTCGCTGGGCGAACGGGTGCAGTTGCAGGCCAACCAGCAGATCCAGCAGGCCACCATCCGTCTGGATCCGCCAGAGCTCGGTCGTCTGGAGGTCACGGTGCGCCAGGAACACGATCGTCTCTCGGTGCAGATCTCGACCAGTAGCAGTGCCTTGCGCGATGCCTTGCAGGAGACGCGTGAACAGCTGCGCCAGATCCTGATCCCGCAGTACGGGGCCGGGGTTGAGGTTGAAATCAATTACAGCGGCGATGGCCGCCAACAAGCCCAGGCCGAAGCCTTGTCGGAGGAGGAGATTGTCAGCAACGGCACCACCTTCGCCACAGGGCAAGAGGTAGCGGAAACCGCTGAAGCGGTCGTGAATTCGGGTCTGTTGGATACCTTGGTGTAAAAGGAGTTTTTCATGTTTCGTAACAAGCGTTTGCTGATCAGCGTGATATTGGGTGGCCTACTGCTGGTCGGGGCCACGGCATTCGGCACCTTGATGTTTGTCCAGCACTCCTCGTTGTACAGCCTCTGGTTCAATACCCAGCCGGATAAACCGACCCTGAGTGCCAAACCACTGTTCAAACCCATGGATAAATTTGTCATCACCCTGGAAGGGGAAGATGGTCTGCATTACCTGATGCTGGAAGTGTCCCTGGTCACCCATGATCCTCGACAATTGGATGTGTTCACTGAGCTGACGCCGGTACTGCGCAATGCGGTGGTGCATCTGTTCAGCCGTCGCACCAACCAGCAGGTGAATGCCGATCTGCGGGATCTGGATAAGCTGCAACTGCAGTTAACCGAGAAGTTACGGGCCACGATTCAAAACTATGGTGAGGAGCCAGCACTGGACGATGTGCTGATCACCAAAGTTGTTGTGCAGTAAGGGGGCCGATGTGTTGCAAGAAGCCAGTTGGGAACCCGCTTACGGCAGCTTTCCGACCTCGCAGTGGGATGCACGGGAAGAGCAGTCGCTGCTGATGCCTTACCTGCATCTGGTCAAGCGGGTGGTCAGCCATCTGCGCAGCCAGATTGGCACCGTGGTGGCGCGGGAAGACCTGGAACAGATCGGCTTGCTGGGGCTCCTCGAGGCGCTGCGGCGTTATGGCCGTCCCGATGCCCAGTTCGAATTTTTTGCCTTCAAACGTATCCGCGGGGCAATCCTCGATGAGCTAAGGCGTCAGGACTGGCGGCCCCGGCAAATCCGTCAGCAAGCCAACGAGTTCAACCATGTGGTGCGTGAACTGCTGAACCGACTGGGGCGCATGCCCAGCGAAAGCGAGCTGGCCCAGGCGATGGGACTGGAGATGGCTGAGATCCGCGAGCTGGTGTACGCCAGCCAGGCTGAAGCGATGCAAAGCTTCGAGGAGCTGCTGGAGCAATCGGGACGAGAGTGGGGACACGACCATGATTTCAGTGAGCTGGAGCTGAAGATGAGTCTGTCCAAGGTGTTAGCCACCCTGGACAAGCGGGAGCAGTTGCTGCTGTCGCTCTACTACCAGCATGAGTTGAATATGAAAGAAATTGCCTTGGTGTTGGGTCTGACGGAATCGCGGGTTTGCCAGCTGCACAAGCAGTGTATTGCGGCCCTAAACGCGCGATTGGCCGATTACTTATAAGGGATCTGCATGCAAATCTTTATCGGCGTTGGCCTGGTTCTGGTCTGTGTCTTCGGCGGCTTCATGATGGCCAGTGGCAAGTTGATTGCCCTGTGGCAACCCTCGGAAATGGTGATCATTCTGGGAGCGGCCTTTGGTTCCATGGTAATTGGCAACTCCAAAGAGGTGTTGTTGGAGCTGAAAAGCCAGCTCAAGGCGATCATCGGCAAGCAGGAGGATGAGACAGAAGTTTATCGTGAACTGCTGACCCTGATGCATCACCTGCTGGACGAGATCCGACTCAAGGGCTTCAAGGCACTGGATGAACATATCGAGGCACCGAGCCAGAGCTCGGTCTTTCTGTGCTATCCCTGCGTGGAAGAAAATCCGCTGCTGCTGACCTTCATCACCGACAACTTCCGGCTGATGAGTATGGGCAAAATCTCACCCCACGAACTGGATACCCTGCTGGAGCAGGAGATCATGGTTCTGGAAGAGGAGATGCTCAAGCCCGCCCATGCCCTGCATCGCACCGGTGAAGCCTGTCCGGGGTTCGGCATCCTGGCGGCGGTCATGGGGATCATCATCACCATGCAGCAGCTGGATGGCCCGCTGACCGCCATCGGCGTGCATGTGGGGGCGGCGCTGGTGGGGACCTTTATCGGGATTTTTATGTGTTACTGCCTGCTGGAGCCAGCCAGTAGTGCCATGGAGTCCCTGGTCAAGCGCCGCTTGGCGATGCTGGAGTGCGTCAAGGCGATCCTGCTGGCCCATCTGCGCGGCAAGATGCCACTGCTGGCGGTGGACGCAGGCCGCAAGACCATGGATCCGAACATCAAGCCCGGCTTTTCCGAGATGGAAGAGTTCGTCACCAACAGGGCTATGTAATGCGCAATCAGGAACAGGTCATCATCAAGCGCAACCAGAGGCGCAATCATGGTCCCAAGGGCGGTGGTGCCTGGAAGGTGGCGTTTGCTGACTTTACCCTGGCCATGATGTCCCTGTTTCTGGTGTTGTGGATCCTGGCGGTATCCAACCAGGAGGAGCGGGAAATTGTCGCCAACCGCTTGCGCGATTACAGCCTGCTGGATAGCGAGGCCAATCCATTCGATATCAGCAATAGTCCGTTCCCCATCGATCTGGAGGGTAAGCCTTCGGTGCTGGAGGAAGCGGCGCCGGAATACAAGGTGGATGGCACCAATGTGCCGAACAAGGATGTATTCCATCGCGATAAACAGTTGCGCAATCAGCAACAGGGGATGCCCGGCCTGCTGCAAGGCAAGCTGGATGATCCGGAACAACTCAAGTTGCTGGCCAGCATAGTCAACAAGATGGCTGCCGAGATGCAGGCCCGGGACAACCTGACACTGCAGATAGTGCCGCAGGGGCTGCGTATCCAGATCCGCGATGATGATAACCGGCAGATGTTTGCCCGGGGCAGTACCCGGGTCAGCCCCTATTTTCATCAGTTACTGCGGGCTTTGGCTCCCATCTTCGCCCACCTGGATAACAGCATCATGATCTCGGGTCATACCGACAATATTCCCTACCCGGATGGGAATTACAGCAACTGGGAGTTGTCGGGAGACCGAGCCCAGATGGCGCGTCGGGTGCTGGTTTCGGGCGGTCTGCCGGATGCCCGGGTTGCCCAGGTGGTGGCCATGGGGGATACCGCGCTGGCGTTGCCGGATGATCCGGCGGCCAGTGCCAACCGGCGGATTGAACTGCTGCTGCTGACCAGCAAGGCCGAAGCCCAACTGGCCGGACTGTTCACGCGCCGGACGTCACCCCAAAAGCTTCATTATGCCACCGACCAAATGACGCCTTTAGATCGGCAAGCCCTGGACCGCCAGGTGTCCCAGATCAAGGCGCTGACGACTTCGGCGGCGGCTTCCACTTCTTCTGACGAGCGTTGATGATGACTGCTGATGACCACTCCGAGCACGATGATCTGAGTCTGCTGGCCTCCAATCCGGTACGTCCCTGGGAAACTGGCCAGCGTATCTATCCGCGCTGGTATTTTCATGACCCGGAGGTGCCGCTAGCCGAGCAGAGTAGCGGTATTACCGGGGTGCTGAAGAAACCGGGCGTCCTGTTTGACACTCATATTGGCTCGGCGATCATCAAGGACTTAAGCCTGGGCGGCATCGGTTTTATCGCACCACGCCGCTATCAGGTGCCCAAACGGGTGGTGGTCATGGTCGGGCGGCAGTATCCGCTGGTGTGCGAAATCATTCACCGTCGGCCGGTGGATCGTTCCCTGGTGTTTTATGGTGCCAAGTGGCATCGCATGGATCGCCGCCTGCTGATGCTGGCCATCAGTCGCTACGCCCGTTTCTGCAACATGGTCTGCTAATGAACTCCTAGGTAGCGTCGTCGGTGGGACTCGTTTTAGTGGCTGATCAAGGGCTGGGCCGGTGCTCGTTGCAGGCCCAACGGATCCGTCACCCGCTGCAGCGAGGTGGTGGCCCGCTTCTGCTGCTCCGGCAGCCCTTCCTGGATCAGCAGGGGATCATTCAGGGCGCCGAGATCCAGCAACGGCGGGATCGGGGTCAGATCCAGTCCCAACTCCACGACGGGTGCCGGGGTCAAGGGGCGCCGATCCAGCGCTGCCGCCTGCTTGGGCGGTAACAGCAGACTGTAGCTCAAACCTGCCGGTAAGAAGCCTTGGCGGAACGCCGGATTCCAGGCTTCCAGTTCGCGTAACTTCCAATTCCCCTGTTTAGCCAGCGTGCTCAAGTGAACTGGCCCCGTCACCTGACGACTGACCAGATTCTCGCCATGTTGCCAGTCGGGCAGGTGCACACCATAACGCTCGGCGTGTTGAATAATCTGGGCCAGCGCCAGCAAGCGCGGCACATAACGCCGGGTCTCGGTCGGCAGCGGCAAGCGCCAGAAACCTTGCTCACCACTCTCCTGCTGCGCCTGCCGCACACGCCCCTCTCCGGCGTTGTAGGCGGCCAGAGCCAACAGCCAATCGCCATTAAAATAATCCTGTAACCAGGCGAGATAGGCCAGTGCTGCCTGCGTCGCCTGCGGCACCGACAGCCGGGCATCATAGGCCGGATTGATCGGCAATCCGAAACGCTGAGCCGTTTGCGGCATTAACTGCCACAGCCCGGCCGCGCCCTTCCCCGAGACACCATCCAGGCGATAGCTGCTTTCGATGAGCGGCAACAAAATAATAATTGCCGGTAGCCTTTGGTTTTCAACCCGTTGGCCGATATAGCGAATAAGCGGTTGCGCCAGCATCAGTCGTTGTTCCAGATACGAACGATGAGCTAGCAAGTCTTGCCGTTCTCGGGCGATACGTTGTTCGGCTTCGGTGGTTTGCAGGGGCGGCACTATATCCTGCCAGACGGTGTGCTGATAGTTCAGCGCCCAGGTGGTCGGTGACAGTAGCCCCAAGAGTAGCGCCAGCACCGCGATTGGCGACCAGACACGGCGTCGCTGACCGAGACCTTTTCGCCGGTGTGACGGCAACAGGCTCCGCCAGCGACGTAATTCGGTCGCTTTCAGCATGGGAATCGATCTGGATAACTCACTATGCATACTCAACATGTGCGCCACTCGCCCGCAGACAGCATTCACAAATTTTTGTTGTGTCTGATCCTGCTGGATATGGGTCTGGTATCGCTGTTTGCCGTGCGGCTGGCCGGATTGCCGCAACTGTTGAGCTGGCTGGTCTCGTTCCTGCTGCTGGGGTACAACCTGATGCTGATTGCAGCGGTCAATCGTCACCTCGCCAGCCGCGGCAGCCATGTGATCTATCCCTTGCTGGCATCGACCTTGATCCTGTTTGGTACCCTGTTTCACCATTTTTTTATTCGCTGAGCCCGGGCGTGGATTCAACCCGGGCCCGGATTGCCGTCACCATGGCACGCAGGCCGTTGCCGCGGGATGGACTCAGGTGTTTGGCCAGCTGCAGGGTGTCGAAGTAGCCTTCCATATCAAAGCTCAGGATATGGTCGGCATTCTGATGATTCAGGGCCGCCAGTACCACCGCCAACAGGCCGCGCACGATGCGGGCCTGGCTGTCAGCGGCAAAGTGCCAACGCCCATCCGCGTCCTGCATGGCCAGCAGCCAGACCTGGCTCTCGCACCCCGGTAGCTCCTGCTCTTCACCTCGCCACTCCACCGGAATGACCGGCAGCAGCTTGCCCAGCTGGATCAGTTCCCGATAACGTTCCTCCCAAGCCCCGGCTCGGGCAAATCGGGCACAGACCGCCTCACGATCCATATCGGCTTGTCCCAGCGGATGCTGGCTGAGGAAATCACGCAATGCATTCGACATCAGAAGAACTCCGGTAGGCGGGCCAGGGCTGTGAGCAGGGCTTCGACCTCGGCTTCGCTGTTGTACAGCGCCAGCGAGACGCGCAGGGTGCCATCCAGCCCCAGGCTCTCCATCAGTGGCATGGCGCAGTGATGGCCGACGCGCACGGCGATCCCCATCTGATCCAGCAGTTCGCCCGCATCTTGAGGATGAATGTCGCCCAGTCGCAACGACACCACGCCGACGCGCCGGTTGGGCGTGCCGACCAGCTCGATAAAGGGTAACGTCCGCAGACCATCCAGCAGTTGCTGCAGCAGCGCCGCTTCATGTTCGCGCCAACCCTCGGGTAAGGCGGCGAGAAAGTCCAGGGCGGCGGCAAGACCAATCGCCTCGGCAATCGGCGGGGTACCGGCCTCGAAGCGAAACGGCGGCCGATTGAAGCGGGTGCCGCTGAAACTGACCCGCTCGATCATCTCGCCGCCAGTCTGCCAGGGCGGCATCTGCTCCAATAATTCGGCGCGGCCATAGAGGGCGCCGATCCCGGTCGGGCCATAGAGTTTGTGACCGGAGAATGCGTAGAAGTCGCAGCCCAGTGACTGTACATCGACACTCAGATGACCTGCGGCCTGGGCGCCATCGATCAGGGTGATGGCGCCAACGGCTTTCGCCGCCCGGATGAGCTCTGCCACCGGGTTGACGGTGCCGAGGGCGTTGGAGACATGGGCGAGAGTCAGCAGTCGGGTGCGTGGCGAGAGCAGGGCATGGAAGGCGGCGAGATCCAGATCGCCTGCCGGGGTGAGCGGGATCACCCGCAGTACAGCCCCGGTGCGGGTGGCGACCTGCTGCCAGGGGACTATGTTGGCATGGTGCTCGAGTACCGAGAGCAGGATTTCATCGCCCGGCTGCAGATTACTCATTCCCCAGCTGTGGGCTACCAGGTTGATGGCCTCCGTGGTGCCCCGGGTCCAGATGATCTCCTGGCTGGAACGGGCGTTCAGAAACTGTTGCACCCGCTCTCGAGCTGATTCGAAAGCCTGAGTGGCGCGGGCGCTCAGGGCGTGGGAAGCCCGGTGCACATTGGCATTGTCATGCCGATAGTAGTCATCCATGGCCTGCAGCACGGATCCGGGTTTTTGGGTCGTCGCGGCGTTATCCAGATAGATCAAGGCCTGGTCGTTGACCTGCTGCTGCAAAGCGGGAAACTGGGCGCGGATGGTGGCCAGCTCGAAATCCGATGACATGGGCGGTTTCTCCTGTTCAGGCGCCTATGATCGGTAAAAGCGCAGCCGAAGGCAATCGTTGCCAGATAGGGGCGCGGGGAAGTTATGATTCAGGCGGCATAGCATGAAGTCTGCCATTGGGAATGGCGGCGAGCCGGAGACTGGCAAGGGGATTACCAGCCTTCGGAATCAGTGTTTGATTGGCTACTTCTTGCTTTCCAGTTCGGTTTTCTTCTGTTGAGCTTCCAACAGGGAGCCATTGAGCTGCAGCAGCTGATTATTCAGCGCCTTAAGCTTCTCCTTCCCTTCTTCGCTGGTATCGGCTTGAGCATCAGCAATTTGTTCCTTCAGCGCTTCGATCTGCTTCTTGATGCGTTCTATGGTGGCATCCACCGCGCTGGAGCTCGATTCACTGCTGCCGCTCTTGGCGGCACCACCGGCACCGGCTGGGCCCCCAGAGCCACCCGCTGGCTTGGCTTCGCCCCCTTCGGTTGTAGCGGCCGCTGTTTGTGAGGCATCGGCTTGCTGCAGGGCTTTGGCTTCGTCCGAAATAGTGACCTGATCGGCCGTGGAGCTGGTGGTCGCAGCGGCCCGGCTACTGGCGCTGCTGGTCTGATCATCACCACTCTGGATGCTGGCTGTTACTTGTTTGAGCGAGGTGCTCAGCGCACTGAGGGATGTACCGTCGATTTGAGTCATATCGCCTCCTGAAGGGATACTGGTTTGGGTCTTCCCTTATCGGCCAGACCCTGCGAATGGTTAGGATCTTTACACTAACTTACCACGGACGGGTTCTGTGTTGGCTGCTGTTGTTTGTTTGCTACAATCGCCAACCGGTAATCTTGAGTAGAGTGAATGGCGATGAAATTGAATCCTCGGCAACTGGAGGCCGTGCATCATGTCTCGGGTCCCTGTCTGGTGCTCGCGGGTGCCGGATCCGGCAAGACCCGGGTTATTACCACCAAGATTGCCTATCTC
Source organism: Pseudaeromonas sp. HNCC25DJ182 (assembly GCF_055413365.1). Taxonomy (NCBI): domain Bacteria; kingdom Pseudomonadati; phylum Pseudomonadota; class Gammaproteobacteria; order Aeromonadales; family Aeromonadaceae; genus Pseudaeromonas; species Pseudaeromonas sp. HNCC25DJ182. The sequence goes on from NZ_JBVAYG010000005.1 coordinate 178,839, forward strand.
ATTCAGAAGTGTGGTTATCAGGCCAAACAGATCTGTGCGGTGACCTTCACCAACAAGGCAGCCAAGGAGATGAAGGAGCGGGTATCCCAGACTCTGGATCGCAAGCTGTTGCGCGGCCTCATGGTCTCGACCTTTCACTCCTTGGGTCTGGATATTATTCGCCGCGAGCACAAGATCCTGCGTCTGAAGGCCAATTTCACCCTGTTTGATGACTCGGATCAGATGGCCTTGCTCAAGGAGCTGACCGATGTCGAGCTACAGGGCGACAAGGATCAGCTGAGCCAGTTATTAAATGCGATCTCCAATTGGAAGAATGATCTGGTGTTGCCGGGCGTGGCCTTGAAACGGGCCCGTGATGCCGACGAACAGCGCCAGGCGGTGCTGTATGAGCGCTATCAGCGCCATATGACGGCCTATAATGCCCTGGACTTTGATGATCTCATCCTGATGCCGACCCTGCTGTTGAAGACCAATGCCGAAGTGCGCGAGCGCTGGCAGCAGAAGATCCAGTATCTGCTGGTGGATGAGTACCAGGATACCAACACCAGCCAGTATGAACTGGTCAAACTGCTGGTGGGCGAGCGGGCCCGCTTCACCGTGGTGGGGGATGATGATCAATCGATCTATTCCTGGCGGGGCGCGCGGCCGCAGAATCTGGTGCTGTTGCAGCAGGACTTTCCACGGCTGAATGTGATCAAGCTGGAGCAGAACTACCGCTCCAAGGGCCGCATCCTCAAGTGCGCCAACATCCTGATCGCCAATAACCCTCACGTCTTCGAGAAAAAACTGTTTTCCGAACTCGATTACGGTCAGCCGGTGAAGGTGCTACAGGCCAAGAATGAGGAGCACGAAGCGGAGCGGGTGGCCATGGAGATCATCGGTCATCGCTTCATGAACCGTTCGCGCTGGGCGGATTACGCCATTCTGTACCGGGGCAACCATCAGTCGCGGTTGCTGGAAAAGGTGTTGATGCAGAACCGCATTCCCTACCGCATCAGTGGGGGCACCTCCTTCTTCTCCCGCACCGAGATCAAAGACATGATGGCCTACCTGCGGCTGTTGGTGAATCCGGATGACGACAATGCCTTCTTGCGGGTGGTGAATCTGCCGCGTCGGGAAATCGGCCCCACCACGCTGGAAAAGCTCGGTCATTACGCCAATGAGCGCGCCAAGAGCCTGTTCGCGGCCAGCTTCGAACTGGGGCTGGAGCAGACACTGACCGGGCGTGGATTGAGCGCGCTGCGTCACTTCTGCGATTGGTTGGTGCGGCTGGGCGATGAGGCCAAGCGTGGCAATGCGGTCGAGGCCGTGCGCGACATGATCCGCGATATCCACTATGAAGAGTGGCTGTATGAATCCTCACCCAGTCCGAAGGCGGCCGAGATGCGGATGCAGAACGTCTCGACGCTCTACCGCTGGATCACCGAGATGCTGGAAGGGGATGCCAAGGAAGACGAACCGCCGATGACCCTGCCGGAGGTGGTGACCCGGTTGACCCTGCGCGACATGCTGGAGCGCAATGAGGAGGAGGCCGAGCTGGATCAGGTGCAGCTGATGACGCTACATGCCTCCAAAGGTCTGGAGTTCCCTTATGTATTTCTGATTGGCATGGAAGAGGGCTTACTGCCCCACCAAGTCAGCATCGACGAGGACAATGTGGATGAGGAGCGACGACTGGCCTATGTAGGCATCACCCGCGCCCAGACCGAGCTGACCTTTATTCTGTGCAAGGAGCGTCGCCAGTTTGGTGAGTCGGTGCGGCCCGAGCCGAGTCGTTTCCTATTGGAGTTGCCCCAGCACGATCTGGAGTGGGAAGGGGACAAGCGCGAAGTCACCGCCGAACAACGGCAACAAAAGGGGCAGGTCGGGATCGCCAATCTGCGGGCCCTGTTCAAGGATAAGAGCTAATCCTTTTTCGTTTCCGGGGGGGCCGCCCGGTTCGGCAGCAAGCTGAATAGGGCATCGGGAGGCATGGGAGCGGAGAAGAAGTCGCCTTGTGCCAGGTCACAGCCCATTTCGCTGAGTTTTAACTGTTGTTCCCGTTGTTCGACACCCTCGACGATCACCTGCATCCCCAAGTCATGGCTGATATCGCGGATGGCGCGGATCAGCGCCCGGTCGCGGTTGGATTTCAATAACCGGTGGGTGAAGCTGTCATCGATTTTCACGAAGTCCACCGGGTAATGGAACAGCGCATTCAATGAGCTGAAGCCGGTGCCGAAATCATCCACGGCAATACCAATGCCTTTGGCTCTGAGTTCATGCAGCAGGGTCAGGGTTTGGGTGTCGCGCCGCGTCAAATCCCGCTCCTTGAATTCGAAGATAAACAGCTTGGGTGGCACGTCGGACTCATGAATGATCTGCAGCAGTTGCTGGATTTGCTCCCGCGAGCCCAGATGCTTGCCCGACAAATTGATGCTGATACGCAGACTGTGTTGTTTGATCAGCGGGCGGAACAGGCCTTGTAACAGACCACAGGCGTGACGCAGCATTATGCGGTCAATTTCCAGGATCAGATCACTCTGTTCGGCTAACGGGATAAAACTACCCGCCTCATGAATTTCGCCCTCTTCATCCAGCAGGCGCGCCAATAATTCGATCTGCACCACGCGGCGATCGCGTAACCGCAAGATAGGTTGAAAATAAGGTAGTAGCCGTTTTTCCCGCAGCGCTTGCTGCAGCGTTTGCTCCGGCGAGAGCCGATCCGGGATATCGCAGAGTTCGGAATAGAACACTGCGTGGTCCGCTCCCCGGCGTTTAGCCTGGAAGGTCGCGATATCCACTTGGCGCAATAACTGACTGACATCATCGATCTCTGCGTTGATCGTGGCCACGCCCAGAGCCGCATGGATAGTGATTTCGTGGTTATCGATCATCACCGGATGCTGCAGTTGCTCCAGGATCCGGCTGATGACCGGGGTGATGGCTTCGGTACTTTGGCTGGCATCGAGGAAGACAATGAATTCATCGCCGCTGAGCCGGGCCACCAGATCATTCTGTCGGGTCGAGGTGCGCAGCAGTTGGGCGATATTTTTCAGTAACAGGTCACCCAGCTCGTCGCCATATAGCTCATTGACCTCATGCAAGGACAACAAGTCGATCAGCAGGATGGCAAATCCCTGATCCGGGTAGCGCCGGTAGTGTTTGAAGGCATGATCCAGACGGTGCAGAAACATGGCCCGGTTGGCCAGCTGAGTCAGGGGGTCGCGCTGGGCATCCAGCTGCAGTTGCCGCTCCTGTTCATCCCGTTGTTTGAGTTGCTTTTGCAGTCGCAGGTTATTTTTACCGAGTTCCCGTAGCCGGTGGATCTCTTCGGGGGCTAGTTCCGCTTGTTCAGCGGTTTGCTTTTTGTGCTGCCGCAACTCATACAACTCGGTCATCAGCCCGAGCTCTTCGGCGACGAAGAACAGCAATTGCCGATCTTCGGTGACCAGAGGTCGCTGTAGGGCAAGAGCAAGACTCGAATGATGTTGGCGCCGCAATAGAATGGGAAAGCTGTACCAGTGCAGGCAATTATCTTCGCTCTGTTGCGGGCGGTCATCGCTGAGCAGGTTCAACAACGCTTCGCCAGCCGTCGCGGATTGGGGATAGATGAGTCGGCCGGCATCATCCTGACGTTGTAGTAACAGAACCTCTTGCGCCCCCATCCAAAAACGCAGCGTGGAGTCGAATTGGGCGAGTAATTGTTGGGCAGGTAGAGTGCCTGCCAGACGCAACAGACGAGTAAAGCTTTCCAGTTTCTCCTGCCAAAATGGAATGCGGTTGAGGAGTGGCGAGTTGAATAGATCCAGTTGGCGATTGGCCTGGAGCAAGGAAAAGTGGGTTGCGGCAATTTCCAGCAGATGCAACAGCAGTGTGCGCTGAGCCGGTTGGGTGCGTGCGATCAACCAGTGCAACGAGCCATGCTCGACTCTCACCCAGCACCACCCCGCGGTCAAAGGGAGTTGCTCAATCTGGTTTTTCCCTTGCGGGTTACAAGGGGTGAAGGGGAGTACATCGCTCAGTTGGGGTTGTTCCTGGACCTGGATTTCATTGCCATTGCAGTAGATGGCCGAGAGGTGCGTGAGCGGGACACAGGAGCTGACAGCCGCATACAGGCTGGCAAGAGGGGCTTCCTCATCCTGTTCGAGAAGAGCGAGGGTCAACAAGTCCTTGGCGGCGACTATGGCTGCTCGAAACGCGGGCTGCTCGCCAGGTTGCTTTACTGGTATGGCCACCATCATGATTCCTCGTCTTTGCCTTGTTTCAAGTGTAGACGGCGATAGTGTTGCCAGCATAAATAGACAGGGCTGCCCGTGGCAGCCCTGATTGGGTCATCTGATGTGCAGTGGTTCAGGCGCTGACTTGCAAGAATCCTGAGTAGGTGAGAGCCAGGATCACCACGCCGGCGATGATGCGATAAATGGCAAAGCCGCGGAAACTGTTTTTGCTGACGTAACGCAGCAACCAGCCAATGGCTAATAGGCTGACGATAAACGAGGTGAACAGACCGATACCAATATTGAGCAGGCCATGCTCACCCACACCCTGCATATCCTTCATCAACGAATAGAGGCTGGCAGCACCCAGGGTCGGGATGGACAAAAAGAAACTGAAACCGGTCGCCGTGGGTCGATTCAGGCCCACCAGCATGCCCCCCATGATGGTGGAGGCGCTGCGGCTGACGCCTGGGATCAGCGAGCAGAGCTGGGCACATCCAATGGCGAAGGCCTGCTTCGGTGTGATGTGTTCCAGCTGAGAAGTTGCGACTTCTCGCTGGGGACGTCCCTCGATCCACCACATCACCACGCCGCCCATGATCAGGCTGATCGCTACGGTCACACCATTGAACAGGTAGTGAGTGATATAGCTGTGCAGCGCCAGCCCGACAAAGGCGGCAGGCAGAAAAGCCAGGATCACGCCCATCCAGAAGCGCTGCACCTGACGGTCATCCCGGACCGTCTTGGCTTGTTGCCACAGGGTCTGAAAATAAAACCAGAGCACAGCCAGTACGCCACCAAGCTGGATGACGATCTCGAAGGTATCGCTACCCTTAAACCCGAGGATTTCCTGGGTCACAATCAGATGGCCGGTGCTGGAGACGGGCAGAAATTCGGTAATCCCCTCGACGATGCCGAGGATGATGCTGTTGAGAATATCGGACATAAAGCAGGTGATTCCTGAGCGAAAAACTGCCGGCATTATGCCCAAATCCGTTCCCGGAAGGAATCAAAGATCCCGCCGTCGAATAACGGAAATAAAAAAGCCGCATTGCTGCGGCTTTTTACTTTGGCGGGCGGGAGTGATTACTTCCACGCCTTCCAGGTGTTGATCAGGCCGTTGGTGGAGCTGTCGTGGCTGCTGATGGCGTCAGCAGAGTTCAGCTCTGGCAGTATCTTGTTGGCCAGTTGCTTGCCCAGCTCTACGCCCCACTGATCGAAGGAGAAGATGTTCCAGATGGCGCCTTGTACGAAGATCTTGTGTTCGTACATGGCGATCAGAGCACCCAGCACCTTGGGAGTCAGGCTCTTGAAGAGGATGGAGTTGGTCGGACGGTTGCCTTCGAACACCTTGAAGGGGACCAGATCCTTGACCTGCTCCAGGGTCTTGCCAGCGGCCAGGAACTCGGCTTCCACCTGTTCCTTGCTCTTGCCGAACGCCAGGGCTTCGGTCTGGGCAAAGAAGTTGGCCAGCAGCTTGGGATGGTGATCGCCAATCGGGTTGTGGCTGATGGCCGGAGCCAGAAAGTCACAAGGGATCAGCTTGGTGCCCTGGTGGATCAGCTGGTAGAAGGCGTGTTGACCGTTGGTGCCCGGCTCACCCCAGATGATGGGGCCAGTCTGGTAGTCGACCTTGTTGCCGTTGCGATCCACATACTTGCCGTTGGATTCCATATTGCCTTGCTGGAAGTAGGCAGGGAAACGGTGCATGTACTGGTCGTAGGGCAGAATGGCTTCGGATTCGGCGCCGTAGAAGTTGTTGTACCACAGACCGATCAGGGCCAGCAGTACCGGGACGTTTTCGCCGTAAGCCTTGGTGGCGAAGTGCATGTCCATCTCGAAGGCACCTTGCAGCAGGGCTTCGAAGTTGTCGAAACCGACAGACAAGGCGATAGGCATACCGATGGCAGACCAGGAGGAGTAGCGACCGCCAACCCAATCCCAGAATTCGAACATGTTGTCGGTGTCGATACCGAACTCGGCTACGGCCTTGCCGTTGGTGGAGAGGGCGGCGAAGTGCTTGGCCACATGCGCCTTGTCACCGGCGGTCTTGATAAACCAGTCGCGGGCGGTCAGGGCGTTGGTCATGGTCTCCTGGGTGGTGAAGGTCTTGGAGGCCACCAGGAACAATGTGGTTTCCGGATCGATCTTCTTCAGGGTTTCGGCGATGTGGGTGCCATCGACGTTGGAGACAAAGTGCATCTGCAGGTGATTCTTGTAGGGGCGCAGGGCTTCGGTGATCATCACCGGACCCAGATCAGAACCGCCGATACCGATATTGACCACATGTTCGATGGCCTTGCCGGTATAACCCTTCCACTCGCCAGAGATGATTTTGGCACAGAAGCCCTTCATCTTCTCCAGTACGGCCTTCACTTCCGGCATCACATCCTTGCCATCGACCAGAATTTCGCGGTCGGAGCGGTTGCGCAGGGCTACGTGCAGCACGGCACGGCCTTCGGTCTGGTTGATGGCTTCGCCGTTGAACATGGCGTCGATGGCAGAGCGCAGATCGGTTTCTTCGGCCAGATCTACCAGCAGCTTGAGGGTCTCTTCGCTGATGATGTTCTTGGAGTAGTCGACCAGGATCTCGCCACCGAAGGTGGTGGAGAAGTTGTCAAAACGGGTGGGATCGGCGGCAAACAGATCCTTGATTTGACGATCCTTGTTGGCGGCGAAATGGGCTTCCAGCGCCTTCCAGGCCTTGGTCTGGGTCGGGTTGATGTTTTTCATCGGTTCGCATTCCTAAGAGTCGATTAATAAAAACCTTTGCGTCCTGTGCGCCTGTTGCCGTCACCTGTTCCCACTGTGGGCGGCGCGCCAAGCCGAAAACCGGCGACAGTTTACACGTTTTTGCCGGGATTATGCTGCAGAAGCTGCATCACACATTTGCGCTAGCGCATAAAGAGGATGTGATGGGGCCAGCTTGCCGTGTGATGAGGATGAATGAGGCTGACGGCCTGGGCGACCATGATGAAGTTCGGCAGCACCTGTCGGGTGCTGCCGTTGATGAGGTATCAGGCTGCAATCAGTGCCGCGTAGCCATGTCCTTGTTCTTGCAGCAGGCGAGCCTCATTGCGGCACTGTTGCCAAGTGAGACCTAGTCGGAGAGCCACGGCATGGGGCCAATCATCAGGCTCTTCTTCGGGGATCTCCTCTTGCAGGATACTCAAGGCAATGGCCAGATGAATCAATGCGGCTTCATTGGAAAACGGATCTGCTTTTAACGGATTGTAATGATGGCGAATGGCCCGGCAGAAGCTGTCGGGGAAATTCCATTGTTTGGCCAGCTCGGCTCCGACATCGGCATAGGTAAAACCAACGACTGTCTGTTCGGCCGCGGCTCGCCCCTTGTGTGGTTCCAGATCACAGATGCGCAAGACCAGATTTTCGGGTAATCCCTGATGCATGATGAGCCGCCCCAAATCGTACAGCAGAGCGCAGGTGAAGACTTCTTCGCCTTTGTTGCCCTGGGTCTTGGAGAGCTGTTTGGCCAACGCCGCGACATCGAACACGTGAGCCCAGAAATGTTTCAAATCGATACCGGGTACGGTCTTGAGCGAACCGGTGAGACTGCAAGCCAGCACCATGTTGCGTACCGTATCGGTACCCAGCCGGACCGCTGCCTCCTTGACGGTGGCTATCTGTCGGCTGCATCCAAATTTGGCCGAGTTGGCCAGGCGTAACAATTTTGCCGACAGTACTGGATCCTTGGCGACTTTCCCCGCAATCAGCAGGAGATCCGGCTCGGGCTCGTTGAAGCTCTGGATTAGCTCGCGTACCACTTCCGGCACGCTGGGCAGATTTTGTGGTTTAGATAGCAACTCGGTCATCGTTGGCATAAAGATCCCCGTCAAACAGGTAGGCGCACATGGTGGCAGAAAGATACTTCTTGCTTACATCGATACTAAGTATGGGCATCTTTTGCGCAGTGTGATGGAGAAAAGCCGTTTTACTATTGGACTCACAGATTAGGAGCGCCGAGGATCCACCAGCTGCCTGCCAACTAGCAAGTTGTGACGAATGAGAGGATGGTTTGGTTGCATGACGGACAAAAAAGGCCAGCATGGCTGGCCCTGAGATAAGACGCAAAGGTTAGACCTTCAGCTTTTGGTGATATTCCTTTTTGGTTTGTGCCATACCCTCGAGTGCAGCCTTGGCTTCATCCAGTTTGCCGGCATCCAGCAAGCCGATGGTATCGTCGATTTGTTTGATCAGGGTATCCAGACCTTCGACATAGGCTTTACGCTCCGGACCATCGGCCGGTTGATCTTTAAAATCGGGAGGTGTTTGCATCTTGGCATCTGCGGCATATCCGCGCAGCTTGGTCAGTTCGGCCTTCATGCTGGCCGCATCTTCGGCCTCACTGGCGGCTCGCATGCTCTTGCCCATGGCTTTCATATCGGTTTTGACTGGATTGGCGGCCAATACAGGTGCGGTAAAGCTGGCCGTTAACAACAGGGTGCAGCAAAGGGTGGCGATTTTATTCATAGTCGAGCTCTCACCTTGGGAAATGACGATAGCGAGTATAGACGCTTTGGCTTAAGCGTGGCTTAAGTGATACCCAAGTTAGCGCTCCCTGCGCAATCCCTTTTATCGTTGAATTCACATTTATTTAACAGGCATTCAGCCTCCGCTCTGCTGAGCCGTTTCCCAGAAGGCCCGAATCAAGGGTTCATCCAGCCTCCGTTTCTGTACGCAGAGGCCGACATCAAAGGGTTTAAAGGCCGGTCGCGCCTCCAGGATCCGGACCTTGTCGCCCATGGGGCTGTGATCAATAACGGCTTCGGGAACCAGTCCAATGCCGCAACCCAGAGCCACCATGCTGACAATGGCTTCGTTACCGGCAACTTCGGCGTAGACATTCGGGCTGATCCCCTTGTTCCGAAACCACTGGTCGCAGCGTTTTCGAGCCAGACCCTGCTCGGAGAGTATTACCGGCAGGTGTTCCCAATCCGGTTCATCTTCCTTGAGCCAGCGGGAGATCGGGCTGGCGGCGCGGGGAGCGATAAACACCAGAGGTACCCGGCGCAGGGAGATGAAATGCAACTTACCGGGCAGAGCGTCAGGCCGGGCGGCGATGGCCATATCCGCTTCTTCGGAGAGCACCTTGTCCACCGCCAGAGCCGGGTCTCCGGTTTCCAGCTTGATTTCCAGTTGTGGGTAACGGGCACGGAAGCGGCCCAGGGTATCCGGCAGCAGAAAATAGCTGGCGGTCACCGAGCAATAGACTTTCAAGCGTCCTTGCAGCGGTTCACCGACATGGCGCAACTCATGACGTAACTTTTGCCAGTCATCCAGCAGATGCAGACCGAACTCCCGTAATCGATCACCCGCCGGGGTCAGGCTGACACTGCGGTTATCCCGTTCGAACAGCGGACAGCCCACCTCCTGCTCCAGGCGCTGGATGGCGCGACTCAAGGTGGAGGGGCTCACCGCCATGGCATCGGCGGTCTTGGCAAAATGCAGACTCTCGGCCAGATGCAGAAACAACTCCAGGTTGCGCAGGTCCATGAATAAATCCTCTTTGCCGCCTCTTCGGCCGGATCCAGGCGGAGAGACTTCACGTTTCGTAAAATGCAACATTCTGTTTCGAATATATCATTTCAGGCAATGATTTGCCTGGGCTATAGTGCTGCGGTTGCTGCCTTATGCAGGCACAAGGAATTCACAGTTTTTTTACGGAGCCAACCATGTCTAACTACTTCAATACCCTGAATCTGCGTCAGCAGCTGGCCCAACTGGGCAAGTGTCGTTTCATGAACCGTGATGAATTCGCCACCGGTTGCGATTTCCTCAAGGGCAAGAAAGTCGTCATCATTGGTTGTGGTGCCCAGGGTCTGAACCAGGGTCTGAACATGCGTGATTCCGGCCTGGATGTGGCTTATGCCCTGCGTGCCGAAGCGATTGCGGAGCGCCGCAAATCCTGGCAACAAGCGACTGCCAATGGTTTCGTGGTTGATACCTATGAGAATCTGGTCCCGACGGCCGATCTGGTGGTGAACCTGACTCCGGATAAGCAGCACACCAGTGTAGTCAAAGCGGTCATGCCGTTGATGAAAGAAGGTGCTGCTCTGGGTTACTCCCACGGCTTCAACATCGTTGAGGAAGGCACTCAAATCCGTAAGGATCTGACTGTTGTTATGGTTGCACCGAAGTGCCCGGGCACCGAAGTGCGCGAAGAGTACAAGCGTGGTTTCGGTGTGCCGACCCTGATCGCCGTTCACCCGGAAAACGATCCGCGCGGTGAAGGCATGGCCATCGCCAAGGCGTGGGCTGCTGCGACTGGTGGTCACCGTGCCGGTGTTCTGGAATCCTCCTTCGTGGCCGAAGTGAAGTCTGACCTGATGGGCGAACAGACCATTCTGTGTGGCATGCTGCAAGCTGGTTCCATCCTTTGCTACGACAAGATGGTCGCGGGTGGTATCGATGCCGGTTACGCCAGCAAGCTGATCCAATTCGGTTGGGAAACCATCACCGAAGCCCTGAAACAGGGTGGTATCACCACCATGATGGATCGCCTGACCAACCCGGCCAAGCTGAAGGCGTTCGAGCTGGCCGAAGAAATCAAGGATCTGCTGCGTCCGCTGTTCCAGAAGCATATGGATGACATCATCGGTGGTGCTTTCTCCTCCGGCATGATGGCTGACTGGGCCAATGATGATGCCAAGCTGCTGGGCTGGCGCGAAGAGACCGGTAAGAGTGCTTTCGAGAACTCACCGACCTTCGCCGGTAACATCAGCGAGCAAGAATACTTTGATCACGGCATCCTGATGGTGGCTATGGTCAAGGCCGGTGTCGAGCTGGCGTTCGAAACCATGGTCTCTTCCGGCATCATCGAAGAGTCCGCGTATTACGAATCACTGCACGAACTGCCGCTGATCGCCAACACCATCGCTCGTAAACGTCTGTACGAGATGAACGTGGTGATCTCCGATACCGCCGAATACGGTAACTATCTGTTCGCCAATGCCGCTGTGCCTTTGCTGCGTGACCACATCATGCCGAAGGTGAACCTGGACGTGATCGGTAAGGGTCTGGGGGTTCAGTCTAACGGTGTGGATAACGTGGTGCTGGTTCAAGTCAACGATGCTATCCGTAATCACCCGATCGAAGCGATTGGCAAGGTGCTGCGCGGCTACATGAAAGACATGAAGCGTATCGCTGTTGGCGGTTAATCCTTTTTTCCGCAACTTTTTTCTTCCCTGTGCAAGTCAGCCGTTGGGCTGACTTGTCACTCACCCCACAAGGGTTCCTTGACCGCCTTATCCAGGCGGTTTTTTTATGGGCGCCCATCCTGATCCAGGTCATTCATCCGCGCCGTCCAAAACTTGAACGCCTACTAACCTATTGATCGAATTCAAATAAATCCCTCCACTGCTTATCTTGTCTTCAATTGGCGCTATGCATTTTAATTTTGTTGCCGCTTATTGAGAATGATGCGCATATCATGTTGATAAGCATTCTTGTTTGTATTTATACTGCGCCGTTGCTGATTTTATGATTTCGCTCACAAGGAATGGCGCATGTCTGTTTTCCCTCGCACTGTATCTGCTGTCGGCTTGGCAGCTTCTCCGTTGGCTTTGGCGATTCGCCTGGTCTTGTTGACGCCTATGATGGCAGCTCCGGTATTTGCGGCCACACCTCAGCCGGAAGTGGCTCCGCTGGCGACAGGAACATCTGCCGCCGCTGAAACCCAAGTGGCGGCAGTTCTGGTCACCGGGAATACGGATGTGGGGACAACAGAAGGCAGCGGTTCCTACACCCCCGCGAGCACCAGCACGGCGACCAAGTTGCCACTGACCCTGCGTGAGACACCGCAATCCGTGACTGTGGTGACTCGGCAAAAGATGGACGATTTCAATCAGACCTCCATCAACGACGTACTGGGCAGCGTGGCTGGCGTAACGGTCGAGAAGATTGAAACCGACCGTACTTACTACACCTCCCGGGGCTTCGATATCACCAACTTCCAGGTCGATGGTCTGGGTCTGCCGCTGGCCAACGGCAACGTCAACGGCGATCTGGATACCGCCATCTACGATCGCGTCGAAGTGATCCGTGGCGCCACTGGCTTGATGACCGGGGCTGGGAATCCATCGGCCACCGTCAACATGGTACGTAAGCGTCCGACGCGCGAGTTTCAGGCTTCGGTCAAGGGGTCTGCAGGTTCCTGGGAGAATGGTCGCGGCGAGATGGATGTTTCCGGCTCCCTGGTCGAATCGGACAAGTTGCGTGGCCGGACTGTGGTGGTGAAGCAGAACAAGGAGTCCTACCTGGACCGCTACGCCAACGACAAAACCGTGGTGTACGGCGTGGTGGAAGGTGACGTGACCGATAGCACTCTGCTGACTCTGGGCTACAGCCTGCAGCAGAGTGACAGTGATAGCCCGATGTGGGGCGCGCTGCCGCTGTACTACACCGATGGCTCCCAGACCGATTACGACGTCTCCACCAGCACTTCATCCGACTGGTCCTTCTGGAACGTGGATAATCGCCGTGCCTTTGCCGAGTTGAGTCAGACCTTTGCCAATGGTTGGCAGGGCAAAGCGGTTTATAACTTTATCGATACCCGTCAGGATTCCCGACTGTTCTATATCTATGGCACGCCGGATAAGACCACGGGCACGGGTCTGTTGAGCTATCCGGGCTTGTACCAGATGCATATGAAGCAGCATGTGACCGATGTGACTGCCTCCGGTCCGTTCCGCTTACTGGGCCGTGAGCATCAGTTGGTGGTGGGCGGCACCGTTTCTCGCTCCACGGTAGATGAGCTCTCCCTGTACAGCAACGATATCGGCACCAAGTTGCCGCCGTTGGAAAACTGGGATGGCAGCTATACCCAACCGGCGTTTGATCTCTATCCGAATGGCAGCTACTGGAATGATCAGGAAGTGGCTGGCTATTTGGCCGCTCGATTCAGCCTGATGAACGATCTTTCATGGATTGTGGGCAGCCGTCTGACCAGCTGGGAAACCGAAGGACAGAGCTATGGTGTGGCCAAGTCCATGGCTGTTCATGGCGAGCTGACTCCCTATACCGGTCTGGTGTATGACCTGACGGATGAGATTTCAACCTATGCTAGCTACACCACCATATTCACCCCGCAACGGGCGTCAGATATTCACCGCAAGCAACTCGATCCGGTGGACGGCATCAGCTACGAAACCGGGGTGAAGGGTGAGTTCCTGGATGGAGCGCTCAACACCAGCCTGGCGTTGTTCCAGACCCGACAAAATAATCTGGCCCAGATCGCGGGGACCATGCCCGACAATCCCTCCGAGTATTACTACGAGGGCGTCGATGGCGTGCGGAGCCAGGGTTACGAACTGGAAGCCTCCGGCATGGTGATGACCGATTGGCAGCTGGCTGCCAGCTATACCGACTTCTCGATCCAGGACGCCGATGGCAATGCCACCAAGACCTACACCCCCAAGCAGTTGCTCAAACTGGCCTCTACCTATCAGCTGGCCAAGTGGAAGCTGGGGGGCTCCTGGAACTGGCAGGATGAAATTTCCCGCATCAATGGTGCCGGGACGACGACTAAGCAGGGTAGCTATGCCTTGCTGAACCTGATGGCTCGGTATGACATTAACAAGCAGTGGCACACCCAACTGAATGTGGACAACGTCACCGACAAGAAGTACCTGAACAGCCTGTATTGGGATCAGGGCTTCTATGGCGCGCCACGCAGCTTCATGCTGACGACGGGTTGGACTTTCTGATGTTGACGCGGTGCGGGAGCTATGACGGCTGAGCTGGCGAATTTCTCGCATGTGCGGGCAGACGGCGAACCCCGTTTGCATCAGCCCGGCACCGAGCCTTTCGCGGCACTGCAGTCAATCTGGCAGGGCTCTCTTGCGACCTGGCTGCCGCCGATTGACGAGGATTTCGGATATGGGGCCGGACATACCGGCACCCTCGATTCCGATGCGCAATTAGCGAGCCGATTACTGGTGTTTGCCGAGAGACAACATCCTGATTTACCGCGTGTTGTTTCATTGGCCGAGCTGGAGCCACTGCAAGCGGAGTCGCTGGCATCGGAATGGTCGCGGTCACTGTTCTATCGTCTGGTGGTACCGGTATTGAGTGTGCTGGTACTTACCGGACGGCTGTTGTCATACCGATTGCACTGGACGCCGGATCAGAGCGTTGCAGGTTTGCAGCTCCCCCATGGCGGTCTTCCCCAGTCGCTGCTTTGGGCTTCCGCACTATCTGTCGGGAGGATAACACCCGCGTCAGATGCCTCGATTGACGACTTGGTCGAGCAGGAGCAATCACTGACCTCGGCCACTCTGTCATGGTGGCTGGAACAGGAGTTATTGCCGCGGGTGCTGCAACTGGAGCGAGTCGCGGGCTGTCGAAGCCGGATCCTCTGGTGCACGCTGGCGACGTACTGGCGCTGGTGGTTGCAATCGGCGGAATTGACCGCATGCCTGGCGACTCTGCCATCGGCTCAAGCGCCGTTGGCCAAATCCCGACACGCCCAGGCATTGGCGTTTATCGAGCAGGGGAGCCTGCCCATGTCGGCGCTGTATGAACCGACCCGGTTACTGCAACTGGGTCGTAATCCTTTGTATCAGCCCTTGCGGCTACGGACTTCGGGCGGGCAGCCGGTCTGGGTGCGTCGGATTTGTTGTCAGCGTTACCAATTGCCCGGTCTGGCGTTGTGTAGCTATTGCCCACTGGTTCAGGCGCCGGCGTTACGGCGAAGAGGAGTTTCTTCATGATAGTGCTCGAGCAGGTGCACTTTACCCTGGGCCATCGCACCTTGCTGCAACCTCTGGACTTGCAACTTCCCCATGGTCAAGTCTGTGGTCTGATTGGTCACAATGGTTCTGGCAAGTCCACTCTGGTCAAGCTGCTTGCCCGGCAGCAACCGGTCAGCGGGGGCCAAATATCGGTGGATGGTCGGGCTCTGGGCTCCTATTCGAGCCGCGAATTTGCCCAGCGGGTAGCCTATCTGCCCCAACAGCCTGCAACCACGGATCAGTTGACGGTGCGAGAGTTGGTGCGCTTCGGACGCCAACCCTGGCATGGTCTGTTGGGCCGTTTCGGCGACGTCGATCGCCGCGCCGTGGAGCGCGCCATGGCGCTGACCCAGGTTGATCATTATGCCAACCGGATGGTGGAGTCGCTCTCCGGCGGTGAACGCCAGCGGGTTTGGCTGGCGGCCCTGATTGCCCAGCAGACCCGTTATCTATTGCTGGATGAGCCAACCTCGGCGCTGGATGTCGCCCATCAGGTCGAGGTATTGGCGCTGATCCGGCAATTAAGCCACGAGCTGGATCTGGGGGTGGTCGTGGTACTTCACGACATCAATATGGCCGCCCGCTATTGCGATCAGTTGGTGGCGCTGCGGGAGGGGGCTTTGCTGCGTCAGGGCTCGCCCCATGAATTGATGAACGCGGCGACTCTACAGGCCATCTACCAGCTACCGATGGAGGTATTCCCCCACCCGGTGACCGGTGAACCGGTGAGCGTGGTGTTGTGATGGGTCGTTTGTCCCGATCCGCGATATCCAGCCTGCTGTGGTTGGGGGTGATGTGGACCGCACCGGTTTGGGCGGCACTACCCCGTGTGGTGGCTCTGGATTGGGCCTGCGCGGAAACTGCGCAGGCGTTGGGTGTCACTCCGGTGGGTATGTCCCAGCTCGCCGATTACCGGATCTGGAGCGGTGAGATGCCGATGCCGGATTCGGTGGTGGATGTGGGTTTGCGGATGGAGTCCAACCTGGAGTTGATCCGGGCGTTGCGACCGGATTTTATCCTGATCTCGCCGATGCAGCAGGGCGCTGAGCCGTTACTCCGGCGTATCGCACCAGTCCATGTCGTGGCATTTAATTCGGAACTCCAGCCGGATAGTTATCTGCAAGCGCGCCAGGCTACTCGCGAGCTGGCTCGGTTGTTGGGACGCGAGGCACAAGGCGAGTCCTTGTTGCGGGAAACGGAGCAGGAGCTGCGACAACTGCGTCAGGCTCTGGTCGGAGATGCCCGCACCATGCGACCGCTCTATCTGTTGCGCTTTGCCGATCGGCGTCATGGCTGGATGCTCGGCCCCAATAGTCTGTTCGGTGGTGGTCTGGCGGCGGCCGGTATCCCTCTGGCCTGGCAGCAGAGTACCAATCTGTGGGGATTCACGACCGCTCCCTTGACCGATCTGATGGCGGAGCCGGAAGCCATGATTATTTATATAGCGCCTCTGCCATTTCCAGATATGGATGCCTTGGTGGATAACCAGTTGTGGCAACACCTGCCAGCCGTGCGTGAGGGTCGGGTTGTCGGCTTACCGCCGGTCTGGCTGGGAAATGGATTGCCCTCCCTTCGTTATTTTTCTCGCTTGCTGGTGGCGCATTGGCCACAACCCGGGCCGCTGGCTGCTGTTGCCACCGGCGCGGACAAGCGTATCGCAGGGGAGACTCGCTGATGTCGCACCATCTGGATGCGTTGACCAAGCCGACTCGGCCCTCGACCGCCACACAGAGCTCGACCGGGATTTCGCTCTCGGTCGATCCCAAAAATAGCTCTGCAGCTGGTGATACCCGGGCACTGGTGCTGGCGGTTCTGGCTCTGCTGCTGTTGCTGGCGCTCGCTCTTGGGCGGCTGACGAACGAGGTTCCATTTGCCCAGTGGCTGGAGATCCTGTCGCGCCCCAGTCAGCAGCTGGGTCTGGAGGCGGTGTTATGGCGCTTTACGCTGCTGCCCCAGTTGACCATAGCGGTGCTGGTCGGTGCGGCACTGGGTGCTGCAGGTGCCTTGTTGCAGCAGGGGTTGCGTAACCCGCTCGCGGCTCCGGAAACCCTGGGCATCCAGGGGGGCGGTTTGCTGGCCTTGGCCTTGGTGGTGCTGTACCAACCGCACTGGCTAACCCATGGAGCCGAGTGGGTGGCTTTTGCCGGGGGGGTACTGGCCGCAGGTCTGGTGCTGGCGCTCGCCGCTCGCCGCCAGAATTCGCCGCTGGCCTTGCTGCTGGCGGGAATGCTGGTCAGCCTGCTGAGTGGCTCCTTACTCACGATACTGCTGCTCAACCATGACTTGGCACTGGTCAGCTTGCTGGCGATGAATGCCGGCTCATTGACGCAGGATGGGTGGCAACCGGTGCAACATCTCTGGCCCCGGCTCGTGATCGTGGGTGTGTTGATGGTGCTGATTGCCCGTCCGCTGCGGTTGCTGGAGGTGGGAGATCAGGCGGTGCGCAGCTTTGGGGTCTCGCCCGCATTTCTACGCTTGTTGACCATGCTCCTCGCAATTTACCTGAGCGCGACCGTGGTGAGCCAGGTGGGGGTGATTAGTTTTGTGGCGCTGGCGGCTCCCCTGCTGGCGCGGATGGCTGGAGCGCAGCGTTTGCTGCCGCGTCTCATCTGCGCGGCTCTGTTGGGTAGCGCGCTGCTACTGGTCACCGATTGGCTGGTGGCCTGGCTCCCGGGCGGCGGTGAGTGGGCCACGGGTAGCTTGGTTGCCCTGCTGGGGGCGCCCTTGTTGTTCTGGTTGGTGTTGCGGGTGCGTCTGCCCGAGGCTCCAGCTAGGGCAGTCAGTCTGGGGATACGACACCAGCATCCACAGCGGTTGTTATGGGGAATTGGAGTGCTGTGTCTGTGCGGCCTTGTCCTCGGATTGGGGTTGGCACGCGACGCCGAAGGCTGGAGCTGGTTTGCTCACGGGGATTGGAGCTTGATTGCGCAATGGCGACTGCCCCGGGTGCTGGCAGCCTTGGCGGCTGGTGGCATGCTGGCATTGGCCGGTGTGCTGATCCAGCGTCTGACCGGTAACCCGCTGGCCAGCCCCGAGGTACTTGGCATCAGCAGCAGCTGCGGTTTGGGATTGATCCTGTTGGGTCTGTTTTATCCCCAGGCCAGTCGTCCACTGCAACTGCTGGTGGCGAGTCTGAGTGCGCTGGCGCTGTTGGCCGTGTTACTGGTGTGGAGTCGCCGTGCCCAGTTTGCCCCGCTGCGCCTGTTGCTCTGTGGCATGACGGTCACGGCGCTGTTTGCCGCTAGTCAGAGCCTGGTGCTGGGCTCGGGTGATCCGCGAGGCTTGCAACTGTTGAGCTGGATGTCCGGTTCGACCTACTACGTGACCGCCGAAATGGGTTGGAGCTTGCTGGTGGTGATGGCGCTGTTGCTGGTTTTGAGTTGGCCATTGACGCGCTGGCTCGAGCTCTTGCCGCTGGGGCCGGTGGCCGCCAGCAGTTTCGGCGTCGATCCGGCGCGTAGCCGCTTGGTGATCCTGCTGTTGGCCGCGGTACTGAGCGCTGCTTCGACCCTCTTGGTTGGTCCCATCAGTTTTATTGGCTTGCTGGCTCCCCATCTGGCCCGGCGTCTGGGTTTTTGCCGGGCGCGGGAACAGCTGCTGGGTGCCATAGGCTGCGGCATCCTGGTGATGCTGGTCGCTGATTGGGCGGGTCGGCAATGGTTGTTTCCGGACCAGATCCCGGCGGGCCTGATGGCATCGTTACTGGGTGGTGGTTATTTCATGCTCAGCTTATGGCGACGGGGATGACGGTGATGAGTCGTACGAATATCGCCAGCGCCGCCGACCGGATAAGAATCGAGGAGCAGATGATGAATGGCTTTGCCATGACCCGTTTAGGGAATGAGGGGGCAATCCTGGCACCGCGCGCCAGAATATCCACAGCCGATGCGGTCGTCTTGGGTGTTGACCGTGCCGAATCGACGCAGCAAGTGGGTGGCTTCCGCCCCGTATGGCGTGCCCAACTGGTGTGTGGCGTGTTGGTGGTATTACTGCATCTGCTGATGGCGGTGGCTCTTTTCAACTCCAGCTCCGAGCCTTTGGCGCTGCCTAAAACCGAGGTGGTGGCTGTGCGCTGGATGGCTGCACCGGCACCTCAGCCGGCAGTCCCTGCGCCACCAGTGAGTCCACCACCCCAGGTGGCGCCGCCACCGAAAGAGGTTCCAGTCGTCAAACCTAAACCGGTAGTCAAACCGAAACCGGTGGCTAGGCCCAAGCCTGTCATCAAGCCAAAACCCAGAGTCGTGACTCGTCCGCAAACCGTACGTCCGGTTCCGGTCCAGGTCGAGCCGTCACCTGCGCTGCCCGTAGTGACGAAAGCCAAACCCAGCCCCGCCGCGCCGCCTCCCATTCAGGAGGCCCAGTATCAGTCGGCGTCGTTGCGCAATCCGGCGCCCAGCTATCCGCCGCTCTCCCAGCGATTCGGCGAGGAGGGGAAGGTGCTGCTGCGAGTGCTGGTTTCGCCTGCCGGGGAGGCGTTAGCCGTCGAATTGCTCACGAGCAGCGGTTATCCGCGACTGGATGCCGCAGCCCGAAAAATGGTCGCAAAATGGCGATTTATTCCCGCCAAACAAGGTCAGAAAACCCTTCAGACCTGGTTACGAGTTCCTGTGGTTTTTCAATTAAGGAGATAAGTCATGAATGAAGCAATGGATCCGGGTGCCATGGGCATCGCTCATCTGTTGAGTCAAAGTAGCGGTATTGGATTAGTGCCGTTGGTGCTACTGGTGTTGATGTCGGTGGGTACCTGTTACTACCTGTTACTCAAAAGCTGGGTGGGTTGGCAAGAAAAACGGCTCGGCCGACTGTTCTTGCAGCGCTTCTGGCAAAGTCGCCATCTCCAGGACGTGGAACAGCAACTGCTAGAACATCAACCGCAGGAAGCTTATGGGCGTCTGGCCGCCGCCGCTCTGGCGGCCAAAGCCCAGCTGAGTCGCCGGGATGGCCAAGCGGGTCTGCTGATTTTAGGGCCTGCAGACGAGTTCCTGTTGCGCGCGTTGCGCCAGGCGATCAGCCGTGAACGTCTGCGTCTGGAGGCCGGGCTGACGTTTCTGGCCTCTGTTGGCTCGGCGGCACCCTTTGTCGGCCTGTTCGGTACCGTCTGGGGTATCTACCATGCGCTGCTGGCGATTGGTGCCGCAGGCCAAAGCAGTCTGGACAAGGTGGCGGGCCCTGTTGGTGAGGCGCTGATCATGACGGGATTCGGCCTGGCGGTGGCATTGCCCGCGGTGCTGATTTACAACCTGTTTGTCCGCTTGAACCGTATGAAGCTGGCGTCTCTGGATGGTTTTGCCCACGACCTGTTTGCCTTGTTGACCACCGGCTCCGGTGTGCTGAATGTTGAACCGTCGATAGCACATCCGAAGACCAGATCAACACCCGTTCCTGAAGCCGAGCTGGGGGTGGTCTGATGGCATTTGGTCGTTTATCCGATGAGGGGGATGATCAGCCACTGTCGGATATCAATATGATCCCCATGATTGATGTCATGCTGGTGTTGCTGATTGTGTTCATGATTACCGCACCGTTATTGACCGATGCCGTCAAACTGGATCTCCCCGAGGCGAGCAGTCAGCAGAATCAACCCGATCCAGCCGATATAACCCTTGCGATCACGGCGGATGGCACCTTGCACTGGAATGGCAAGGTACAGAGCGAAACCGAGCTGGAAGCGCTAATGACCCAGAGTGCAGCACAGCAACCCTTGCCCGAGTTGCAGCTCAAGGTGGATCAACAGGTCGATTATGGACAGGTGGCCAAGGTGATGGCGATGGCCTCCCGCCATGGCCTGCATAAGCTGGCCTTCGTCAGCACCCCCGAGAGCGAATAACCCGGTGCCACTGTTCGGTGCGGGAGCCGGGCTGTCCATGACAGTCCGGTTTTCCGGCTTCGGGTCAACCCCCAGACTCCACCCTGCTTCCGATTGCATTGCGCCAGACTCTGGCGTTTAATCCACCGCGGATCACATTTTTCATCTCTGTTCGGGTTTCAGGTATTTTATGGCCAACGCTCATTCCCAGCCCGGGTCGCTGTTTCAGCTGACCTGGCCGCTGTTTATCGATATCGCCTTTCACTTTTTGACCGGAGCCTTGAATACCTTCATGGTCGGGCAGGTCTCGTATCAATCGGTGGCGGCACTGGCGGTCGGCAACCAGATCCTGGATCTGTGTATCACGCTGTTCAACTTCATCGGTATCGGCTCCAGTGTGGTGATCGCCCAGTATCTGGGGGCTGGTGACAAGGCCATGACCCGGCGGGTGGTGCATACCGCTATCGGCTTCAATCTGCTGGTCGGCCTGATTTGCTCCCTGACGGTGATCTTCGGTGCCGATGGTTTGCTGCATCTGATGAATATGCCTGAGAACCTGATGCCCGACGGGCATGTCTATCTGACGGTGATCGGTTTGTGTCTGTTGCCCGAGGCTGCCGCCTTGTGTATGGCCGCCGCGCTGCGCGCCCATGGTCATACCCGGGAGGCTATGTATGTCACCCTGGTGGCCAACCTGATCACCTTCGTTGGCAACGCCCTGTTGCTATTTGGCTATTTCGGTTTGCCGAAAATGGGGGTGGCCGGGGTCGCCTGGAGTACCGTGGTCGGCCGTTTGGTGGCTCTGGCGTTGCTGGTGTATCTGCTGCAGAAACGGACGGGTATCCGCCTGGTGTTTCGTCAGCTGTTCCAGTGGCCGCGTGAGGTGCTGGGCAAGATCATGCACATAGGTCTACCCGCTGCCGGGGAAAATCTCTCCTGGATGCTGCAGTTCATGGTGGTGACCTCCTTCGTGGCGCTGATGGGCGATAAGGCGTTGGCGACCCAATCCTTCTTCTTCCAGATCTGTTTGTTTATCTTGCTGTTTGGCCTCTCGATTGGCTTGGGTACCGAGATCCTGATTGGCCATATGGTGGGGGCGGGCAAGTTTGAACTGGCCTATCGCCAACTGCTGCGGAGCCTGAAACTGGGGCTGTTGGTGACCGCGATTGTGGTGGTGCCGATGGCCTTCGGCGGTGGCCACTATCTGATGAGTCTGTTCACCGAGGATGCCGATATCGTCGCCATGGCGACCCAGCTGTTCTTTATCAGTCTGATCCTGGAGCCGGGACGTACCTTCAATATCGTGGTGATCAACTCGCTGCGGGCGACAGGCGATGCCCGTTTTCCGCTGATGATGGCGCTGGTCTCGATGTGGGGGATCGCGATCCCGCTGGCCTGGTTCCTGGGTTTGCATCTGGGCTGGGGGCTGGTCGGGATCTGGCTGGCGTTCGCCGCCGATGAGTGGACCCGGGGTCTGGCGATGTATTGGCGTTGGCGCAGCCGCCGCTGGGAGAAGAAGGTGCTGGTTCAGGTAGCGGCCTGAAACGGAAGATTCAAATGAACAGCCAATCTTTTTAGACATAAAAGCGGCTCTGCCAAGCTGAATACGGTCTTAACATGCGGCTAATTTGCGAGCGTTTTCTTTGCCCTCTGGGAGTGGATTCCCTAGAATTAAAAGGCGGGGTTACTCCCGCCTGATGATATTTAGGGTATGACGAGGTTCAGCATGCAAATCAATGGTAGTTCGTCCTTCAGCTATAGACCGACCCAGCTGCCGGCTCAGTTGCCTGTGCAACCCGGTTTGTCTCCTGAAGAGAAGAATAACAAACAGGATGCGGTGCAGGATGCCCAGGCGACCCGCCAGGCGGCGGTAGAAGATCAGAAGACAGCCCAGCGCACGGCACTGGTTAACTACTCTGCGGCACAAAGCAAGCAGGACAATGTGGATCTCTACATCAGCCTGAGTACCGGCAGCGATGTGAATAGCAATCCTGGGGTGAGCGTCAGTGATCTGCGCGAGGTTCAGCAGCGTCAGCAACTGGCCCAAACCGCCCAGACGCTGGATACTCTCGAGAAGAGCAAGACCAACCCGCTGCAGCAGCGCATCGATGGTATGGTCGGTGTTTCCAATCAGCAGGGTTCTCTCTTTTCAGCCCAAGTCTAATTCGGCTCGCCTTCTCTTCGGCACCCACATTCGGGTGCCGTTATTTTTTCTGAGCCAGCCACTCGGTCAACATCTGAAATTCCTCACCCTCCGGCAGTGCGTGCAACGCCTGCTCCGTTTGCACTTCGGCCAGTGGCGGTTGCTGGGGTGATGACTGTCGCCACTGATAGTAGTCGTGCGCCTGGATCAGTGCGCGTGCCGCCGCAGGTAGAGTCGGCGTCCGCGTGAGTGGCAATAGTTCGGCAAAACTGGCATCCAGCTGCCACTGCTCGAGCATGGCATGTCCGAGGGGCAAGCGTAATTGTTGGCACCAGGCGAGCAGTATGGAGTTTTCCGGCAGATGCATGCCTTGGGCGACCAGTTGATCCAGCTCCGCCAGCAAGGGGAGACAGCCAATATCCAGCAACACGGCGGCCAGCACAATGAAATCAGCCGCTTGAGATGAAGCTTCAGCCTGCTGGATATCATGGATCGTAAGTGCCAATCGACTAAGATGCACCGATTTTTGCTGGATCTCGCGGCACAGCAGCCGGATCTGGGGGGAATGGAAACTGAAAAGCTGCTGAATGGCCAATGCCAACGCCACATTGACGGTGCCTTGCAAGCCGATGCGTGCGATGGCAATCGGCAGCGTGGTGATCGGCTGGCTGGGATGGCTATAACGCAGGGTCTGCGCCAGGCGCATCAACTGGCTGGCCATGGCTGGATCCCCGCTGACGGCATCGGCAATCTGTTTCAAACTGGAGCGGGGATCCTGTGCCAGATAGCGCACTTGCAGTGCGGTCTCCGGCAGACTGGGCAACACCAAAGTATCGTGCTCCAGCTGCTGTTGCAGACGAGCACCAACGGCGGCGAGGATAGGGTCCAGGCTCACGACAAACTCCTCCTCAGAAAATGACCCCACCATTAAGGGGTCACACGGTGCTGCTTGGCAAGTGGGCATTGGCAAAAGTGTTGCCATCGACAAACTCCGCCTGTCGACAGGGCGCACAATGGCGAGTCGTTGAGGCTATTGCGATCTCTGCCATCTCAACTGGTTACGATTAGTCCGTATCATATCCCCAGGCCGTCAACTCAGTAGCCAGAGTCTCAAGCAAGCGTTGTTGCAATTCTGGCTCTACTTCCTGACGGCCACTGCCAATCACACCCTTGCGAAAGAAGGGTGCCGCACTCTTGCGTAGCCGCTCCTTGAACCCGCTGTGGCTTTCTTGTTGCTGCAAGGCTTGGAAGCTGCTGTATTCCAGCGCCGTGGCGAGCTCCTGCTCACTGAAACTCAGACCGATGTCACGCAGCAGACGACCGAACTCCTGCTGTGGATTACGGCGCAAATCCTCATACCGCGCCCGGTAGACCGGGAAGGGCAGCTCCGGATCTTGCCAACTGGCCGTGTGTTCTTTCCAGCTACCGTGCTGCTCCGGCAATCGTCGCTTGTCGCGGATCAGGGGTTTGCTGACTCTTTGTTCCGGTGCCAGCATGCTCTCCAGCGCCTCGGCATGACTCAAACCAAAGTGCTTGGCGTACGAGGGCAACACATCCAGCGGATGACGGACGATATGGATGGCGGCCTGCACGCAGTCGCCCGGGAAAATCCACTCTCCTTGCGGGTTTCGGCGTGCCATATCATGGGTTTTCAGATACACCGGCTGCTGACGTTGCTGCAAGGCCTCGCGATAGACTTCGGGGATAAAGGTGTCGACTTGAGCCAAATTCAGATCACTGGCATCCCAGGGGGAGAGTTGGTCAAACAATTCCCGCCGATCGCAGTGAAAGCCGCCGACCCGGATATCGTTGATGGAGATCGGAGCTTCCGCTGGATAGAGCAGGTTGGAGAGCAGGATGCGTAACCAGGTGTTGCCGGATTTCGGGTAGCTGGCCAGCAAAATCATGGAAGCACTCATATCCAGCGCTCCGCAATAAGGGCCGCGACTTGCTGGGGCGTCAGCTCCGGGCTCAGTGTCAGGCGTTCCAGGGTGACCTGTTGCGCTAGTTGGGCACTGATCTGGAAGTGGCTCAAGCTCGCCTCCAACGCTGCAATCAGCGGTGGCCGGAAGGTATGCAGTTTGAGCAAACCGATGGCGGCGCTGCCACTGATGGTCTGCCAACCGGTTTCCAGTTCGGTCAGTCCCTCTTTGCGTGGCCGCACCAGCTCTATGATGGCTCGCACCGGACGGGGTGTGGTATCGGCTTCCGGTTGCCAGAGCAGTTTTTTCTTCATGCCCTGACTGAACGCCAGTTGTTCGGTGTCGAGGCTGAGCAGCTCGCAGGACTCGGGCCATAAACGGATCTGGTTGACGCCTGGCCACACTTGAATTCGCCCCTCGTGCAGGCTCAGACGGCTGATATCATCGTTCATCAAACGCCAACCTTGTTGGCATAAGGCGGCAGCCGTGGTCGATTTGCCGGTTCCGGAGTGAGCACATAACAAGATGGCGTCGTTGTGGTCGGGGGAGACCAGGGTGGCGGCATGCAGGGGGAGCTCACCTCGTTGCAGGCTGATGGCGGCCAGCGGAGTCGATAGCAAAAAGTGCTGCAGATTGAGTGCAGATGCCTCGTTGGATAACGGATAGATTTCAACCTGGCGGCCATCCCGGACCGTGTATTCGGCAAGCTCAGGAATGCGGATCCACATCAGACCCCGGCGCGCTTTCCAGTGCGGCCGGTCCAGACGCCAGGGGCCGGATAGCTCTGCTGCCTCACCGCTCAGGGTCACGTCACAGGTTTCAATGGGAAGGGTGAGCATGGTGTTTCCTTAAATATCCAGTTCGGCATGCCAGCGTTGCTGGCTCTGCTCGATAAACAGGGCGATGTCGAGGATCCGGTGCAGACTGCTGCTCTGGAGGCGCGGAACTGATCGACAGGTGGTGTCAGTCATCAATGCATCGATAGCGGGCAGATCGAATAACTCGGCTACTGCAGGGATCTGGCGTAGCCGGGTCCAGTTTTGCCGATAGTGTTCTCCATCCCGCTGGATCCAGAATCCTTCGTCGGGTGCTTGCTCGCCTCGCTGGGTGCGCCAGCGGATGCTGTCGGGTATCCGTCCCTCACCGGCCAATCGGGCCAGCAGGCGTGGATAACCCAGTCCGATATAGGCTTCTGGCGGAAAACGCAACAGCAGCTCGATCAGTGCGCGATCGGCAAAGGGATCGACGCTGAGCAGATCAAACTGCCACAGGCTATTGGGGCCATACACAGGGTGGGGGCTGGTCAAAAATTGGACCCGGCTGCTCCATTTTCGGGAGGCGTGGGTCGGGAAATGAAAATCCACCTCCTGCCGCCAGCGCGGGTTCAACCATTCGGGATTGAGACCTTCCGGGATCCGGGTCGTTGGTTGGCCGGAGCGCCATTGGCGCAGGGGCGCCGCGACACCGCACAGCTCGGCCAGCAGTCCCAACCACTGACGCGGCGTCAGCGGTTTACCGCGCAGATGCTGCCAGGCCCAGCCCAGCAGACCGCGGGGTAGCAGGCGCGCCAAACCGCCAGTCCCGGCATAGCTTAAGGAAGCATTGCCTTTGCCTCCGGTCAGCAGGATCGCACAGCCTTGATCCTGGGCGCGAGAATAAATCTGCTCCAGCCAGTTGTAGTTTGCGCAGTTACGCAGCGGATTCCAGCTGCCTTGCTGCTGCTGGCCGAGTTTCGCCAACAGGTTGGTGCTATCGGCCTGTACCGCGTGATGGCGGATACTCGAGTAACGGGCCGCCAGCTCCCGGGTCAGGTCCCACTCGTCCAGATCCCAATTCGCCCGTTGAATATGCTGGTAATCGCCGGGTTGGGGCACCGAGGTATAGCTGTCCAGTGTCTGCCCGCGCTGGGCCAGGATCTCGGCGGCATAGGCGGTCGCCAGAGACGAATCGAGCCCACCGGAGAGGGTACTGGCGATGGGTTGCCTGCCGCGCAGCAGATGCTGCATCGCTTGGGCAAACAACACCTGAGCCTCGGCAGCGTAGGCGTGGGGATTGCGGTAATAGAGGTTGTGCTGCAGTGATGGGTGCCACCAAGGCTCAAGACGGGGTTCGGCTCCGGCTTGCAATATGACCCTATGCCCGCCGGGCACATGCTGCAATGCAGACCAGGGGTCGTCTTTCGGCATATGGGCAGTCACCAGCTCGGCAAGTGCCCGTGGATTAAGTTGTTTTGGTACTTGGGGATGCAACAGCAGTGCCTGGCGCTGTGGGCTGGCCAGCAACACCTCGGCGTTTTGATAGTAAAACAGCGGTTGGCTGCCGAGATGATCCACCACCAGATGCAGTGTCCGGTCGCGGCGATGCCAGGCCGCGAAGGAGAAATCCCCATAGATCGCGGGCAGTCCTTCCACGCCGAAACGGGCCCAATAGTGACCGATCAGCTCGGCATCGGGTATTTTGCCATGAGGAATGCCGAGCTGTTGTGCCAGCTGCTCCGGCTGGTCCAGTCGCGCCCAGGCAACTATTAGCCACTCATCCGATTCATAGATACGAGCTTGTCGCGGATCGTCCCACTCGCTGTGCGGTACTGCCGCGAACAGAGTGGTATTCGCCGGTTCGTCCACCCGCTGCTGCAGTGGGCCTCGCGCGGCAAACAAGAGGTGCAACTGCTCGCAGAGCTTGGGTGTCAGGGGCGAACGGGGGTGATGCAAGAAGGCAAACATTGTTAACAGAATGTAGGCTCGTTAGTATGAGCCGGCATCATAGCGGAAGGGAACGAGTCTGTGCCAGCGATGGCGACATTCTCTTGCCTGGCATGAGGGAAGAGTGGGATGTCCGTCCCGTCGTGGTTTGTCACAGGAGACACAGATGAAGTTGCAACGTAATCCGGCCGTGCCGAGCACCGAGTTGAATGGTGAGCAGGTGTTTATGGATTTGGAAACCGGCAAGTACTACAGCCTGAAGGATAGCGGACTGGCCATCTGGCAATTACTGGAAACTCCGCAGGAGGAGGACTCCCTGTATGGTCAGTTGGCGGCGGAGTACGGGATTACCGAAGCACAATGCCGCCAGGATTCCGCGCCCTTTATCGAACGCCTGCTGGCGGTCGGTTTATTGATTCGGCAGGCGGATTGATGCCTGAGCGACTGCGCGAATGGTTCATCGATTGTGGCTGGGGGATCCGCCAGCTGCAGGCGGCGGGTGCTCGCTGGTTATGGGGCTGGCTGGGCTTGCTGTTTCTCTCGGCGGCCGCACCTTTTGCCGTGCTGGCGTTGCTGCATCGGCTATTACAACGACTCCAGCAAGGGCAACCGGATAACTTGCTGCCGCTGATGGCCGGACTGGCGCTCTCGTTCGTGCTGTTACCCCTGCTGACACAAAGCAAACAGTGGCTCCATGGCCGTTTGGCCGAGCAATTCCAGATCCGGATGCAGGATCAGCTGCATAGCGTGGTCACGGCGCTGCCGTTCGAGTTGCTGGATCGGCGTGCCACCTATGATCGCATCCACCGGGTGCGGGCCGATTTGCTGAGTCAGCCGCTGTTGCTGGTGGAACATCTGGGGCAGCTGGTTCATGGGATCTTGTTCCTGACGCTGATTGCCGGTGGCATCTTCTATTACCGTCCCGATATTCTGCTTGGCTTGGGATTGGCGGCATGCCTGGCATTGGCGGTCGGGCTGTGGCATGCCGTGCGCCGGGTCGATCATCACAAACGATTGAGCCAGCTGCAGCGACAGGCCAATTACTTGAGTTATGTGCTGACCGATCGGCTGCATGCCGCCGATGTGCGCTTGTTCGGTCTGGGGGAGTACTTCCGGCAACGATTCTTGCAGGCCCAGCAGGCTCAGCAGCAGATGCAGCGGCGGCTGGATAATCAGGGTTGGTGGGTCAATCTACTCGGTGCCTTGTTGCTGGGGTGTGGCCTGCTATGGACCGCTGGCCGTCTCTATCAGAGCTGGAAGTCTGGGCAATCTTCGGTGGCGGATCTGGTGATTTGGGCCCAGACCCTGTGGTTGGCGATCCGCATGCTGGGCCAGCTAGTGGACAGCGCCATCCGGGTGGCCCGTGCCGGCCTGTTTCTCCATGAGGTGCGAGATTTCCTGCTGCGGCCGCCCAGCTATTCCGCCTCCGCTGGACAGCATGCCGCTCCCTGTCCGGATGCCAATGCGGCAATCTGTTTTGATCGGGTGAGCTTTGGTTATGAGGGGGCTCCCCGGGCTTCGCTGCAGAATTTTTCCTGGTCAGTGCCACGCGGCGAGATTTGTGCGCTGGTGGGGGGGAATGGGGCAGGAAAATCCACAGTACTCAAACTGTTGGCAGGCCTCTATCAGCCGGATGCTGGTGCCATCTGGTTGCAGGGGCAGCGATTGGATCAGTTGACTGCCGAAGAGCGGCAACGGCGGATTGGCTTGATGTTGCAGGAGCCGAGTCGTTTCCAGGGCTCAGTGCAGGACAACCTGGTACTGGATCGGCCGCTGGAGCTGGATGCCTGTCAGCCCGCGCTACAGGCGGCGGGGGTGGAGAGCCTGATACAAGGGTTATCCGCAGGTGTGCATACTCCGCTCGGGCGCTTGTTTGGCGGGGTTGATCTCAGTGGTGGTGAGTGGCAGCGGTTGTGTCTGGCTCGGGTGCTGCTGGGAGAGTGCGAGATTATTTTGCTGGATGAGCCGACTAGTGCGCTGGATGGCTGGTCGGAAATGGATTGGTTTGCCCGGTTGCGGCAGTGGGCTCAGGGACGCACCATACTGCTCGTGACCCACAGATTCAGTGCGGCGCGCCAGGCGGATCGGATCCTGGTGCTGGAAGAGGGTCAGATCGTCGAGCAGGGCAGCCATGCCAGCCTGATGGCGCAAGGCGGCCGCTATGCTGCTGCCTGGTCAGAGTCCGTAGAGGATGCGGCGCGTCACGGAGCTTTGGCTTAGCAATCACAACCT